>CAYZVB010000166.1:0-4087 GCA_964481315.1 uncultured Granulosicoccaceae bacterium | reverse complement strand
CCCCAGACATCCTGAAGTATCTTTTGTTTGGGTATGATTTTTCCGTGATTGACAAACAAATATTGAACAATATCAAACGCACGTTTTCCAAGTTGAATCTGCTGGCAGGCGAAATGTATTGTCTGAGTAGATGTATTGATCAGATACGGATAGTAGGTGTTTTCGTCATCCGGCAGCAGCGTGTTAACTAAGGCGCAGAAAATATTCTGTGTGCACTGATTGGCAGCGACAACCCTGTCTGCTCCCTGATTAAAGCAACCCGTCATGATGGATTCACTGCTGGTATCCGTCACTGCAATAATCGACGGTCGATGTTTAACATTGGCAAGTTTCTCAATAACGCGCTGTTCGAGCACCTGCTCGTCTGTGCCAACTACTGAGACATTGGGCTGATGTTGCACAATGTGTGAATGGAATGTGTTCGCACTATTATGAGTATTGAGCGAGTAATACTCGGGGCGGGTCCATCCTCGAACCGTTGATTCAAACCGACCGTAAAAAGGTATTTTCTGTTTCACTCTTCTCCTTCGGAGTCGAACCAGACTGTTCTTCATTTGCATGTGACTGGGTGTGTCGGGGAAGCAGGGACCGGGGTCACTAAGCTGCCGTCAGGTGACAGCCGACACACAGGTTGTCAGTGTTTGCTTGAGGCGTCACGTGGAATCGCTTTTGCGACATTTTGATTGCACCTGCGATGAAAAGTTTCACGCTAAGTGCACTGTGACTAGCCTTTTGCCAATACGTACCTGTGAATTGTTTATCAATCCTGTCGAAATAAATTCAATTCCAGATTTTTATCTCTCGGGAGGTAGCATAGCTAATTCGTACCGCTTGTACTGTCCCCCAAAGTGGCGACATAACATCGATTACTCTGTATCACGTTCACAATTGCCTTGTTAAAATGCTGTTCGAACGAACTTTTTGCTTGTTTAAATGAGCGAGCTGCTGCACGTATTTTCCGCTGCTTTGGAATGCCAGCGATACCCAGGTTAGTCAGTTCGATTTATCTAATCGATCCTGACACCATCACGGAGTAGATAGCCTTATGGATAATGAATAAAGAAATTGCCGTGGCGCTTAGCGCTGAACAGACCGATATCATGAACACCATCGAGGCCGAAACTACCGCCTTTCTAAATCGGGATATCGAGGCGTTGTGTGATTGCTGGGTGCAGGAGCCGTACCTGCAGCATACAACTATATTGCCGTATTGTGGTGTGGTTCAGGTAAACGGTTTCGATGCGCTGCGTAATCATTTTCTGTCGCACTTCAACGCCGAAGCGCCTGTTGATTTACAACCACCGTCCATCTGTAGAAACAACTGGCAGTGTATTGTTCGTGGCAATATGGCATGGGTAATATTTGAACAGCGCGGCTCTGAGGGGGCTGCCGGACACATGTCCGGGTTGCAAATGCACACCCGCATTCTTGAGAAAGTGTCCGGAAGCTGGAAACTCGTTGCCAGTACCGGCGTTCTTTCCAGGCTTGACTTCTATGACTGCCCGAAAATTCATGTAGACGGTACCGCAAAAGTTGTTCAGATTGGCGACAAGAGTCGCAAGGCAGTAGCAGCGCATCCGGCATTAAAAATATCCGGAGGCGTTCTTGCAGCCTCGACTCAGCAGGACACCAGCAAACTAAGAAGCGCCATTAAGAAGGCCCAAAACGATATCGACGCCGGTCATGCGCGTTTGCCGGTTCCGCTTGTCTTCGGAGAAACTTCAGAACCGTCCAGTGCATGCTGCTGGATAGCAATACTGGATATGAAGATCGTCGTCTTAATGGACGATATCAGGCTAATTGAATCCACCATTGAAACAGCCGGCAAGATATACGGTCTTAGCTCGATGCAAATGCGTGTTGCGGAAGAAATTGCCAAAGGAAAGAATTTGTCAGCCATTGCTGAAACACTCGAGGTGAGTACCAATACGATTCGTACGCATATTAAGCGCATGTTTGAGCGTGTTGGTGTGAATAATCAGAAGGCGTTATTAAAAAGACTATTGAGTGCGCAGGCTCCGGCAGTCGGACTTCACTACTGAGCATCGCTACGGGCTAAACGCAGGCTGTGTGCCGTGTTTGTTTATGTTTGTAATAGCAAGCGATGTAGTTCGCCACTTGCGTCCAGCGCCATCAGATCTTCATCACCGCCGATCGGCCGATCGTTAATCAATATTTGCGGTACTTTCTTACGTCCGCAGCGCCTTAGCATTTCTGCACGTTCAAGCGGCATTAAGTCAATCAGGTACTCGGTGTACTCGATTTGCCTTGAGTCCAGTAAATGCCGTGCGGCCAGACAGTGCCGACAGAAACTGGTGCCGTAAATCTCTACTTTAGCTGCCATGAATAATCCGGATTGCTAACGCCGGTAACCCGCATCTAGCTAAAGTCATCAAGGTCTGTACTTGAAAGCAGAGTATTAAAGAATGGTGCGTAGGTTAGTACTGCGCCCTGTTGTACACCCAGCTTGTTGAATGCGTCTATAACACTGTTAAGCTGCTCACGACTGTCAGGTGCTTCAGAGAGTTTACGCAGGTTGCCAAGCAGGTTATCAATACCTGCCGGGTCCAGATGAGTTTCCAGCATTTGAATGGTTGAGTCGATTTGTTCTCGGGTAATTTCTGTTTCGCGATTTGCGGCGTCCAGGTTGCCGAAGCTCTCTTCCCGAATACGTTGTTGCACTGTAGTGACAAATTCGGAAAAAGTGCCGGCGTCCGGGAGATCGACAAATAGCTTAATCAGCGCTTCCCGATTCACTTCACTAATAAAATACATCATCGATCCGTCTATAACCGGTTCGGGTGAGAGTACCGACAAAACGACGGTGAGTTCTTCATTGCCAAACTGATTCGAGATCCGGTATTCAATTGCGTCGCCTGCCAGCTTGAATTCGCGGGTGCCCAGGTCGGGGTGTTTTTGGAAAATGCTGGTGGTCATGCTTTAGTCTGTAGAGGCTTTACAGCGGTGGCGCAATCATACCACTGATGCCACAAAGCGGGCACCGCCAAGGTCACCGGCGCTAATACGTTCGACAAAAAACTCGTAGTTCGAAATATAGGTATCGTGACGCTGCTGACCAAATCGCGCAACGGTTTGCGTTTCCAGAGATCTGAACATTTGCAGGCGCTCAGTCAGTATGGTTTTCCAGTCTGTTGATAAGTCGGTTGTGTCAGTGACCTTGAATCCTGCTGTGCTTAGAAGTGAGTGATATTCATCTACCGAACAAATTCGTCGGGCAGAAAATGTGTCTGCGAATCGCCTGCGATGTTCAGCACTTAGCGTTTCAGCTGCGGTCCAGTCGGTAAATGCCAACCCTCCTGAGCTCTTCAGAACGCGTCTGCATTGTGCCAGCAGAGTCTCACGGTTTTCGATGTGCAGGAAGGCTTCCTGGCTTAGCAGACGGTCGAATGATGCATCGGCAAAGGGCAGGGCGCAGGCATCACCACAAGTGTAGGATATTAGGTTATCCAGACCGGTAAGCTGTGTTAATTCTATTGCACCGTCAATACGTGACTGGTTGACATCAATGCCATGTACCCTGCAACCGTAGGTAGTGGCAATGAATCTTGCCGGACCACCAAGGCCGCAGCAAATGTCCAGCACACTATTGGTGTTGCCCAGTGCCAGTGCGTCCCCAAGTGCGCTCACCGCATCAAGCCCGCCGTAGTGGTCCTGGTCAAACGCCCACAGGTCTCTGGCACTGAGATTGTCTGTGTCCAGGCCGGCTGCGCGTGCTTTTTCGAGAATTTCCGACAGGTTGATCGGATGTTCGTCGTAAAAGGTTTTGATGTCGATAGAATTTGCCATGCAAATCACCTGGTTCCCGCGATGGCGGCCTGACATTTTGAATAGTTCGGCCAGCTACGTAATTCTGTATCACATCATACTTTTATTCTGCGCTATTGACCGAATAGAGCAGGTGAGGCTTGGTTTACTCTGAGTGATCAAAGGGAAGCGGCGGGCAGCGGTTTCTGTTCCTTAATGAGATCTGCTGCCTTTTCGGCGATCATTATGGTGGCAGCGTTGGTATTCGAAGAATTGATCACCGGCATAATAGACGAGTCGCAAACTCTCAGGCCCTCTATAC
>CAYZVB010000165.1:0-11816 GCA_964481315.1 uncultured Granulosicoccaceae bacterium | reverse complement strand
GGCAATACCGTTCAACACACGCTCGTCGTTACCGTTAGAGTGCTGTTTTACCAGCGCAGTAAAGTCATAGAAAGCGACGACCGCACCGCTGTCTGGTTGAATTTTTACAATCAATGGCGTGCGCCAGATATTTGCCCAGATAAACCCGTTGGCGTACTCAAGTTCATTCAGTCGCTGCACAGTGTGTTGTTTGTAGTGAACGGTTATCTGTCGTTCGACGCTGAAGTTACCCGGGTTGCGAAAATAAAGTGTTTCGCTGCCATCACTCATAACGAGTTGCGTATCGGTGGCAGCCAACCCCCATCCATCGCCTTCATAGGCATGCTTGCGTTTTATGGTCAGCCTTTCCGGGTCGAGTACAAACAGAGTGTTTTCTCGCCAGGTCAGTAGAAATAACTCATCACTAAACAGTGTGAGTCCTTCAGCAAAGTACCTATCTGCAATCGGAGTTTCCATCAGTGTATCGTCATTCTCCGGTAGGTATTTTCTAACCTTTGACTTGCCGTAGCGGCCACCGCTTTCGTACATGACCCCGCGATGTATCTGCAGCCCCTGAGTAAAATAGTCTCCGTTGTGGGGCAGCGTTTCAAGGATTTGATATCCGCTGCCTGCTTGTCCGAATGAAGCTCCGGTATGAAACAGCAATACAGCAAGCAGAACGGCACAATGAGAGTGCAATGCTGAGACTGTTTTAAGCGGTTTTAACGAACTTGCCATGCTCAGCTGCGCTCCGTCGTGACAGGCGAGTCTTTTATGTAGTCGACATACAGTGCTGTAGCACCTGCGACAGCCACCGGCATTATAAATAGGTTTAACAACGGAATCATGCTGATGACTGCCACAGCGGACCCGAAGCCATAGGCCACACGGCGTCGCGCACGCATAGTAGGTCGAACTTCTTTAAACAAAGCGCCATGATTGCCCAGCGGATAGTCCATGTACTCAAGTGCAAACATCCAGGCACCGAATAGAAACAACAGAACGGGAGCAACCAGGTTAATTACAGGAACAAATTGCAGCAACAACAGTGGAACAATACATATCAACAGATAAAGCAGTTTGCGTACTTCAGACCCCATCAATCTGGGCAGACTTTTTACAAGCGTTAGCCAGGACGGCGACGGACCGGCCCCGCTTCCAGTCAGGTGTGCCTCTACACGCTCTGCCAGTAATCCGTTAAATGGCGCGCCGATCAGATTGGCGAGCAGAGTAAAAACAAACGCAAGGCTAAAAATCAGTATTAACGACACCAGCCAGTGCATAACGGTTTGCAGTGCCTGCACAATCCACCAGTCTCCCCAGCGGGAAAACAACCCCAGTGAATCAAGCCAGCCGGTAGCCCAGCTATTTACCCACCATCCGACTCCACCAAAGATGAGCAGGTTAACCAGCAACGGCATGACCACAAAGCGGCGTAATCCCGGTTGCCTGACTAAACGCCACCCTTTCACGACGTAGGAGGCGGAATGCAAAAATCCGGGGGATTGAGTTGACATAAGAAAGGCTGACTGACGGCGACAATCAAGCTTACAACGATTGTGTTCCGATAAAAATTAGCCTTCACACAGGTACGTGCTATTCGCCGTATTTTTAAAGGGCTGTTGATAGCCCGACATCACAGTAGACAGAGAAAGCCGTGAGTGACAAGCCACCGCACAGCCGGAAGTTCCGACGGTGAGGCTGCTTAATTCAGACGGTTAATTTGAACCGGTAAGAGTGATGGTCTTTGTTGCCACCGTACCGTTCTCATCAATTACAGTGCCCTGGATCAGCACTGTCATGTTGACGTTGATATCTTCCAGTGTCAGCGGAGTTTCAAACTCGTCGTACACTTCCGTAGCGCTGCCGGTGTTCATGCGAAACCCGTCAATTGAAAACTGGTTTCCGCTGATGTTAGTGACTGTACCCAACACCTCTACATAGTCATTGATATATATAGCCGGTGCGCTGGCTGCCCTTGCACTTGAAATGACCACTTCAGCGGTTTGCTGTGCAAAGCCGAGGTTCGGGATAGTGCCGCCAATAATCAGGTCCTGGCTGTTTCCGCCATTACCCCCGTCGCCACCGTTACCTCCATTAATTCCATCACCACCGTTGCCACCATCGCCGCCATTACCGTTGACGGAATTGCCACCGTTACCACCATCGCCGCCATTGCCGTTGATGGAGTCACCACCGTTTCCCCCGTTGCCGCCATTACCATTGACGGAATCGCCACCGTCACCACCGTTGCCGCCATTGCCGTTGACGGAATCGCCACCGTTACCGCCATCACCGCCATTGCCGTTGATGGAGTCACCACCGTTACCGCCATCGCCGCCGTTGCCGTTGGTGGAATCACTGCCATCAACGCCGTCGCCGCCATTACCATCGGTAGCATTGTTTCCGTCGGTTACGTCGCTGTTGCTATCGTTTTCGCCGAGCGCGCTCGAAGTAACAACGGTATCGACACTGTCACCTCCGTTACTTCCATTCGTGCCATCGACTCCGTCGGTGCCGTCGGTGCCGTCCGGCGTAGAGATACAAATGGAATTCGGACTGATCTGAATGACAGTTGTACTAATGATCGGATCAACACAACTGTTGTCAGCTCCCGGCTGAACATCGGTTGGTGAGATACGAACGACAACGCCCGGTGCAAGATAGATGTTAGCGAATTCTTCCTCGGTCAGGCCGACGCTCTGGGCCGCGGCGCTGAAATCAACAAGTTTCCCGGCAACCAGTACAGTTCCATTTTCCGTCAGTTCAACAACACCGGTAGCGTAGGTCGATGCAGTGTTAACCGCCATTCGGATATATCTGGCGACTACCTCGTTTTCGGAATTACGATCGCCGCTGACTTCAACAACGCTCCCGGCAAGCAGCTGTTCACGCGTCATTTCATCGAAAACCGTCTGATCGGTTATTAACACAATCTGGCCGTAAACTTCGAAGTATCCGGATTCTAGGTCAACTACCTGAATCGGGCCGGACACGTTTGGCTGGTAGTGGATTTCAGTCGCGTTGTTGCTTTCGGTTGAAATGCGGGCTGATACTTTCATACCGATTTTTAGATCGGCAAGTGCTGCCTCGTTACCGTCGGCAAATACCAAAGCCGCATCAGTCTCGTAGCGGGTGTTGTTGATAATCACGCTGCCGAATCCATCGACAACGCCAACGATCAGCCCATCGTACGTTACCTGTTTGCCGGTGCCACCAATGCCACCACCACCGCAACCTGCAAGCAGTGCCGGTATCAGCACGGTGATAAGTGCCCGTAATCTGCGAAAGTTCATACGCTTTTGGTTGCCAGGGCCTGGTTGATGACCGTTTTGATTCCTTTCGTCATCGCGGAAAGCCGCGATAACTGTGATCGAAAACACAGTCGACAAAAAATCCACTATTTGCCCCGTTGTATCGGCAGCCGTGGCTGATTCTTCTCTGTCGCGAGACCGGTACCGAGAGCGCATTCAACCTGGTGCTGCCACAAGGGCTTAAGGAGCCTGACTAATTGAGAAATTACGGGTCAATAGCGCGGGATCAGCGTCGGGTACTGCGGAATATATTCCTACACATTTAGAGTTGCCTGCTTCCTGAATATCCAGCAACTCCGCTAACACTGTGGCGCGATTGTCTGAACTGCCGGACCAGTCTCTGTTGTTACTTGCCTCGTGCGTGGTGCAGCGTGACTTACCATCTCCACAAACGTGACACGCGTTTGGTTTCACTGGAAAATACGGCTCACAATCTACTGATGGGTACCAACCAAATTGTCAGAGGGTTTTGCGGTACTGCACCTGCTCAGTCGTCAGGCAGTCGTTGATACCACGGCTTAGTAGCTCGTTCGTTAGCTTCGTCAACCAGCATTGCCATACTATTTACATCGCCGCCGACCTCGACAATCGCTCCTTTAATACGGGACACAATATTGCCGACCGGCTTACGCTGTTTCGTTAGTGAGCCAGAATTCTTCTGCTCTGAAACGTTGTCCATAACGGTACTGCTGTCAGATACTATTCCTTCATTGACTGACATCGACGGTAACTCCTTTCCTTTAGTTACTGTTTAAAAATAAGGTAAGACAAATAGCTACAGTCTAGAAATATCGCACTCGCCGCAACCTGCGACCGGGCCTGCCCGTACTTCTGAAAAAGGCGATGTCCGGTTGAAAGCGGATTGATTGTTTTTCCGGCGTAGTTTTTAGTCTTTGCATTCGTCCGTGAGTACTACTTCTGGCACATAATGCTACACGGGGGTTGATGTGGAATGCAGAGGGTTTTACCTCGAATCACAGGTAATTTTACCTGCGAAAACCCTGTGGCAGTGCTTACTGGCGCAAGCCGCTGTTATGCAAATGTATCAGTGGCTATGCAATACCCGGTACCGCAGGTGTTCCGGGTATCGCATGTAGGCAACGGTACAGTGTGACTGTTTTTATTGTACCAACACACGGTCAATAACATCGTCCACTGTATCAACCGGAATAATCTCCAGTGATTCACGAACTTCTGAGGGCAGTTCTGCAATATCCTTTTCATTGCCACGCGGGATTAGTACCGTTTTTATTCCGGCAGCAAGGGCCGCCAGTGTTTTTTCTGTCAGGCCGCCAATCGGCAGTACGTCACCGCGCAAATTGATCTCACCGGTCATACCCACATCACCACGCACCTGACATCCGCTGTTAATTGAAGCAAGTGCTATTAACATTGCGACACCGGCAGACGGGCCGTCTTTAGGTACTGCACCGGCTGGCACATGCAAATGCGTATCGGAGCCTGCAAAGTCTGTATCAATACCAAGCTCACCTGCCCTGCTTTTTACCAGACTTTCAGCGGCCTGCGCTGACTCTTGCATGACCGCACCAAGCTGACCTGTAAGGCGAAGGCCGCCACCACCTTTGTATTGCAGTGCTTCAATGGGCAATACTTCACCGCCGACCGGTGTATAGGCCAGACCGTTGACCACACCGGTTCGGGGCGCTGCTGACAATTCTTCACGCACACTCACGGGTGCGCCCAGCGCCTGCTCGACCGCTGCGATATCAACATGAAAATGCGTGATCTGTTGTCTGGCAATTTGTGCAGCACCAAAGCGAATGACCGAAGCCAGTTTTTGTTCAAGCAGTCTCACACCGGCTTCTCGAGTGTACTGATTAATAACATGATCAATGGCATCGTCGTCCCAGCTGATCTGCTCTGCATTTAAACCATTGGTTGTGCGTTGACGGGCCACCAGATAACGCGATGCAATCTCGCGTTTTTCTGTCGGTGTGTAGCCTGACAATGAAATAATCTCCATGCGATCGCGCAACGGTGGCGGAATGGTGTCGAGCACATTGGCTGTCGTTACAAACACCACCTGTGACAGATCAAACGGAAGATTCAAATAGTGATCAACGAACGCCTGATTCTGCGCCGGGTCGAGTACCTCAAGCAACGCACTTGAAGGGTCGCCGCGCATGTCTGATCCCATCTTGTCAATTTCATCAAGCATCATGACCGGGTCACGTGTGCCGGCGCGTTTTAGTTCGGTCATGATCCGTCCCATCATCGAGCCCACGTAGGTACGCCGATGACCGCGAATCTCCGCTTCATCACGTACGCCACCCAGGGCAACGCGAACAAATTCTCGCCCCAGTGCATTGGCAACCGATTGCCCAAGGCTGGTTTTACCCACACCCGGCGGGCCGACCAAACAAAGAATTGGACCGCGCCCCTGCGGGTTTAGCTTACGCACCGCCAGGTATTCAAGCAGGCGCCGCTTCACTTTGGCCAGTCCGTAGTGATCCCTGTTCAGCACTTCTTCTGCTGTATTCAGATCGATATTGCCATCACTGCGTTTAGCCCACGGCAGTTCTGCGACAGTTTCTAAATAATCAACCGTACCGGCGTAGTCAGGGCTGGCTGAAGGCAGTCGCTGCAAGCGGTCCAGCTCACGCTGAACCTGTTCATAGGTATCTTCAGGAATACCTGCCTGCTCAAGCTTGCTGCGCAACTCATCGATGGTTTCTTCGCTGCCGTCGCCTTCACCCAGTTCTTTTTGAATAGCTCTGAGCTGTTCCCGCAGATACACTTTACGCTGAGCATCAGTCAGTTCGCTTTGCACGTTTTCACGCAGTTTTTCCTGCAGCGATACAATGCGCAGCTGCTCATCGACTGCCGCCTGTAAGCGATCGACGCGGCGCACGATATTAAGCTCGACAAGTAACTGAAGTCTGACTTCCGCAGGCAGGTTAAGGTTAGCGGAAAGAAAATCTGTCAGTGCACCGGGCTTTTGTATGTGATCAAAAACTGAGGCCACCTGATCCGGCACCTCGGGTGCTGCAGAGATCAAATTGCGCGCTGACTCACGCAGGTTGCGAAGCGCTGCCTGCCAGTATTCATCTTCCGCCGGTGCAGATGATTCAACCACTCTGGAGCCTACACCGGTAAAATGCGGTGACTGACCGTGAACTTCGTCCAGGCGGTTACGCGCCAGCCCTTCCACAATCACCATTACGCCGTTGTCTACGCGGTTAAACCTGACCACTCTGGCGCGTGTTACCAGCTGACCGGTTTTATCGGCCATATGATCGTTTTCATCCATCGATACAACCAGCACTTCACGTGTTTCCGGCAGTGCAGACTGCAGAGCCTCGACTTTGTGTTTATCGTCTAGATGCAGCCCCACAGTCATACTCGGGAAGACTATCCCTTCATGCACCGGTAGCAACGGCACCGCCTCAATCGCAGAGTCATTAAAAGGTTTGCTGTTGCCGGCAGGGTCGGATGTATCGCTGTCGAATCGGTAAATAGTGTGTATGTTCATGGCCACAACTTCGTGGCGCACAGGGTAGATTCAAGGGGCTTTAATTACCCAATTCATCCCCCAGTGGTGCGATATAAACAATATTCAATAGACGGACTGCTGCTACACCACTCCGATATATCGTGCCTGCAGCTGCAGTGCCAATATGCGTGAAAAGTACCTCGCCTGTGCCAGGTTACCACCCATAAACCACAACCCGGGTTGTGCAGTTGGTTTCCACATATTTTTGAGTTCACCCTGCCACGGGCCCGGGTCACCTTTGGTACCGGAGCCGTAGCCCCAGCAGGGTCCAACCCGCGTCGCAGTCTTATGATTAATCAGCACAGATACCCAGTCGACCATGTTGCCGTAACCGGTGGCATAAACAATGGTATCTGCTGGCAGCGACTCGCCATTGCTGAGTTCAACAGTGTTTTTCCCCAGCTTCTCTATGTTAACGCCGGAGCGAAGTTTAATACGACCATCCATGACCATGTCACTGGCACCAACATCGATGTAATAACCCGATGCGGTACGACGATACTTTAAACCAAGCCCGGTGCCATCTTCAGCGAAATCGAGGTTAAAACCTGCTTCACTGAGCTGCTGATAAAACTCCCGTTCTTCGTGTTGAATTTCTTTCCACAATTCACGGTGACGCTGTTCAAGCAGTCGCATCGGGATTGATGTAAAGAGAAAGTCCGCTTCTTCGGCGGTAATACCCTTTGCGATGGCTTCTTTCGAATAGAACTTGCCCAGCATTTTGTTGCAATACACCGACTGTTTCACCACCAGCGTTGATGAGCGCTGCAGCATGACCGGTTTTGCACCCACCCTGACGAGATCTGCGGCTATGTCGTGTGCGCTGTTATTAGCGCCAACGACCACGACGTTGGTACCCTGCATATCGGCAACGGCTTTGAACTCACTGGAGTGAAACTGTCTGCCTGCAAATTTATCCTGCCCTTCAAATTCCGGTGTACGCGCAAATCCGGATAAGCCTGTGGCCATTATCAGATGAGAGGCTGCCACTTCTGATTCACGACCACCCGACAATAGCCGCGCCGTCCAGCGACCACTTGTCTCATCATAGCTGGCACCGGTCAGGGCGGTGTCTGTGGCGATGATAAGGCCAAGTGTTTTAGCATAGTCTTCGAGCCAGTCTCCCATCTGATCCTTCGGCGTGAACACCGGCCACGAATCTGGAAAAGGAATCAACGGCAGATGGTCGTACCAAACCGGATCGTGCAGTACCAGTGAGTCATAACGGGAGCGCCACTGATCACCAACAGCGGGGTGTTTGTCAATGATCAGATAAGGTACATTGACCTGTGACAATTGTGCACCCAGCGCAAGACCACTCTGCCCGCCTCCAACTATAAGGACGAACGGGTCGGAGGAGTCTGACGGATGGTTTGCTGCTGTGGTTACTCCTGACAGGTCGAGTAGTGAGGTGAACAGCGTAGTGCAAACACCGTTATTTAATCTGACATAACCTCTGCCATTACCGTTTCGGGTGGCAAACGTAAAAGCACCTTCTGTGGCAGATTCATCAGCCTGTAGCAACAGATCAGTAAATCCCGTTTCCACACTGCGACGATGGCAGAAATCTGCAATATGTTCAGCCTTTTCTACGGTTTGCAGTGTATTGTCAAACGCCAGATAGTCACGCCATAGTGCGTCGACTGAAAAAAGCGCGACAACGGCCTGAGCGTTATTGCTGCGGCAGGCGTCGACAAACTTTGACAGCCATTGTCCAATATTCATGCGTCTTTTAAGAGGTTGTCCAGCGTTTGCATTACCAACTTACAGTGTGCAGGATCTGAAGCCGCTGCCTGGGGCGCATTGAACTGTCCGGCATCGTTGTCAAAGTACTTACCGGAAGCATTCGCAAACGAATCGTCAAGTGCAGCTTTGATCAAAATATTCGCGCCAATGGATAGATCATTGCCGTCCATATTAAACCCTTCCTTCACCATCTTTGTAGCCAGTAGTGAACCGGGGTTCACAGCTACCAGTACCGGACCGTTTGCCAGTTCAGCAGCCATTTGCTGAGACCAGATGGTGATGCCAAGCTTGCTTTGAGCATAGACCGCCAGATCATCGGCAAGCTTTGTTTCACCAAGCATTACGCTCTGATCAAACGGTGCCAGCGCAGCCGACGACAGGTTAATCACGCGTCCATCTGACGGAATCAGCGGCAACAGCTTGCGTGTCAGCAGATAAGGCGCAAATGTATTGACCATAAAACGCAGGTCCCACCCTTGTTCGGTACTGGTGTCGGGCGCTTTAAGCACACCGGCGTTATTAATCAGTACGTCGATGGTTTTGTACCGCGATACCAGGTCAGACGCCATCGCCTTAACATCATCAAGTTTGCTCAGGTCGGCAACTATGGTATCCGGCGTGCCACCAACCTCTGTTGCTGCAGCATCGAGCTTGTTAGCACTGCGACCGTGCAGCACTACGGTATGCCCCTGTTGCGTGAGCATTTTTGCAGTAAGCAATCCGATTCCGTCGGTAGCGCCGGTGATAAGTATGGTCTTTGACATACGTTGCCTTTGAAAAAGTGAAATGTAGTGAGATTGATTTAGCTAGCCGACACCCAGCTGTGTCAGTTTTTTTTCAATGGGCTCTGGTACCAGGCCACTTTCTGTACGAAGCTGCACCTGTCCATTGCTTATGTTCATTACCTGACCGCACAAGTCTGTGCGCAGCGGATTTTTATTAACGTCCATTTCGCAAACTGTGTCGCCACCTACGACTGCGGTGATTGCCAGTGACGCCATCTGACCGACCGCAGTACCCATAAAGTGCGGCCACAGTTTGGCACCGTCAGGCAGTGACTCAGTCAGTTGCAGCGCCCCGGTTACACCACCCCACTTTGCCACGTCGGGTTGCAGTACCGCCATACCGGCGTTAGCCATTGCAGTGAACTGTTCAATTCCATAGATGTTTTCACCGCCGGCCAGTGGAATGGTGGAGGCACCGGCTAACGCTTCCCATTGCTCTAGCGGTGCGTTTGCAGCCAGTGGTTCCTCCGCAAAGAAGGGCTGGTATTGTTGCAGCGCCTGCAGTGCTTCAACGGCCTGGTCGAATGTCCAGCTTTGGTTGCTGTCAATCATTACCTCGCAATGGTCGGGGCAAAGTTCTCTGGCTCGTGAGACGACTGCACAACCGCCATCCGGCTGAAAGCCGATTTTAATTTTGAAGTGATGCTGCCCGCGGGCAGCGGCCATCGGTATGGTGGCTTCCAGATCATCAGCATTGATCGAACTGGCATAACAAGACGCACTATGCTGCTGCAAGCTGAAGTGTTCAGCCACATTGCGGTTGTGCTTACGCAGCGCAAGATCCCACAGTGCGATATCGATACCGGCCAGAATATGCTCAAACACCTGCACCTGACCTACATGTAAAAAATAGATGGCGAGTTTCTCGCGCAACAACTGCTGTACTTCTGCAGGTTCGATAAAACGCTCACAGCACAGCACCGGCTTAATCACATCTTCGATAATGTGTGCCTTGTGCAGGTGCGCACGTGGCGGGAAGTTAGCCCATACTTCGCCCCAGCCGTAACAACCGTCAGTATCGTAAATCTTTACCAACAAAGCCGGTCGGCTGGGCATGCTGCCGATGGCCATTTGCGGAGAGACACCATCGTTAGCGGCAATCGGGTAAAGTGCCAGATTGTCTATCCTGATGGTTTGAGTAAAATCCATAGACTTGCAGTCAGCTGGACGATGCCGCTTTTCGATTGACCACTTCCACACATGCCGCCGCAATCGCCGTGCTGTCAAGGCCGAACTTTTCCAGCAGATAGGCAGTGCTGCCGCCTTCGCAGAACTGATCCTGCACCCCGACACGTTTAAACGGCAGGCCGATTCCATGGTCTGCAAGCACCTCTGCCACCGCAGAACCAAGCCCGCCGATAATGCTGTGGTTTTCTGCCGTAACAAGCGCACCGGTTTGTGCTGCCTGTTGTCTAGTTAATGCTTCATCGATCGGTTTGATTGTCGGCATGTCTATGACGGCTGCCTGTATTCCCTGTTCTGCCAGACCTTCTGCTGCACACAGTGCTTCGGCGACTTCAATGCCCGAGGCAATAATTGTGACGTCGGAACCTTTTCGTTGAACAATGCCTTTGCCGTATTCAAGCGGTTGTGCAACCAGTGGTTCGGTCGGTGGTGTTTCCGGACGCTTCATGCGCAGATAAACGGGCCCGCTGTGTTGCAATGCCATGTCTACCGCTGCCCGGTGATATTCGGGGCCGGAAGGTTCAAGCACCATCATATAGGGTACCGTTCTCATGATGGCAATGTCTTCAATCGCCTGATGCGAAACTCCAAGTAATGTGGCAATGCCCGGCAGAAAACCGACTATCTTAACCGGTAAGTCGGGGTACGCAGCCTGCATAGTAATCTGATCGAAACAACGTTTGGTGACAAATGCACAGAAGCTGTGCACAAAGGGTATTTCCCCGCTTCGAGCCATACCACCGGCAATGCCGATCATGTTGGCCTCCGCAATACCAACGTTGTGATAACGCGCCGGCAACTCATCGCGAAAGCGGTCTGTTTCGGTAGGGGGCGTCAGGTCTGCAGACAGACAAACGATTCTTTCGTCTGCAAGCGCTGCGTCGACAAGTGCATCACCATAGCTTCGCGGTAGCGGCTTGAATGACCGGTTAATGAAGTCCGCAGCTTCAAGTTTTGTTAGTTTTTCAGTCATTGCGTACCGCCCTGCAGTTGTTCGGTCAGTTCGGCGCGGGCGCTTGCTGCCACTTCGGCAGGGAAACGCAACTGATGAAACATTAAACCCTCCAGCGACGTTACCCCTTTACCCATTAACGTATTGGCTTTGATGAATGTTGGCTGCTGTCTGGTTGAACGGGCCACATCGAAGGCGTCAAGTAATTCGCCGAGGTCGTTGCCGTTGACTTCCTGTACAGCGAAACCGAAGCTCTGCAGTTTATCGTTAAGCGGTTCGAGAGACATGACCTGATCCATCGGCCCTTCGGACTGCACAAAGTTGTAGTCGACAATCAGGCA
>CAYZVB010000164.1:7411-11932 GCA_964481315.1 uncultured Granulosicoccaceae bacterium | reverse complement strand
CTGCTAGTCTTCCCGTTCTTCAATCCACAGCATTTGAATCGCCTCGAGAATTTTCTCGTTCGATTTCTGCGGATCGTCGTCAAACTCGTCCAGGGCTACCACCCATGCGTGAAGATCGGTAAATCGAACCTGCTGAGGATCCACGTCCGGATGGGCCTCGTCGAGTTGTATTGCAATTTCCAGGGACTCAGTCCACTTCAATGCCATTTCAGTTCCCCTTGTCGAGCTTCAACGGTTGGCATCAATGATTCTCAGAAACCATATTAATGGTGTACTTCGGGATTTCGACAACCAGATCAGTGTCTTCCACGATGGCCTGACAACTCAGACGCGACTCGGGATCAACACCCCACGCTTTGTCGAGATAGTCTTCCTCGAGCTCCGTCGCTTCATCCAGTGAGTCGAGTCCCTCGCGCACGTACACATGACAGGTGGTACACGCACAGGACTTTTCGCAGGCGTGCTCGATATGGATGTGCGCACCAAGCAGCGCATCACAAATCGAGGTACCGCTTTGCACATCAAGCGTTGCCCCTTCCGGGCAGATTTCCTCATGCGGTTGCACAGTAATTTTCGGCATTACGAGGTTGTTTCCTGTTCGTCAAAGTTGTCTATTGATTTTCCGCGCATTACCTCACCGACCGATGCATTCATGCGGCGGGCGACGTATTGTTCACTGGCTGATTCCAGCGCACGCAATGATTGCTTGATGGCTTCACTGTCTTCAGCATCGCGCATTTGCATTACTTTGGTGCGCGCCTGTTCGATGGCTGATTTTTCTTCATGGCTTAGAAAAACATCACCATCCTTTTGCATAGCCGCATCAAGCGCTTCAATGGTTCTGTCTGCCTCGACGCGTTGTTCCTGCAGCATACGCAGACGAACGTCTTCTTTGGCATGCTTCATTGAATCGAGGATCATGGATTCTATTTCGTTGTCCGACAATCCATATGAAGGCTTTATGTGTACCTCGGCCGCCACACCACTGGTTTGTTCAAGCGCACTGACAGTAAGCAACCCATCGGCATCGACCTGAAATATCACCTGAATGCGCGCCTGCCCTGCAACCATGGGTGGTATACCGCGCAATTCAAAACGCCCCAGTGAACGGCAGTCCTGCACCAGATCTCGCTCGCCCTGCACCACGTGCAATGCCATTGCTGTCTGGCCGTCTTTGTATGTCGTAAATTCCTGTGCTCTGGCAACAGGTATAGTGGTGTTGCGGGTAATAATATGTTCGGTTAGCCCGCCCATGGTTTCAATACCAAGCGACAGAGGCACCACATCGAGTAGCAGCAGATCACTGTCAGGTTTGTTACCGGCCAGAATATCTGCCTGAATCGCAGCACCCAGGGCCACTACTTCGTCAGGGTCTATCGAGGTTAATACTTCCCGACCAAAATATTCACTCACTGTCTGCCTGATCGCAGGTACCCGTGTGGAACCACCGACCATCACCACTTCATCAATGTCAGATGCATTAAGGTCGGCATCGCCAAGGGCACTTTTACATGAGGCTATGGTTTTTTGAATTAACGGCGCGATTAACTCATCGAGCTGTGCACGCGACAATTCACCTGACCACGTCCCGTCACCTAAGTCGATGCGTGCAGAAGCCGCATCGCTTAGCTGATGCTTGGCTGCGCGCGCTGCATCAAGCACCTGTCGCTGCAACCCCGCATCATTGTTATAACTTACGCCGGACTGTTTACTGATCCACTGCATGATGGCCGAATCGAGATCATCACCACCAAGGGCGGTATCGCCTGCAGTAGACAACACCTCAAACACACCGCGCTCCAGTCGCAGAATGGATATATCAAACGTACCGCCACCCAAATCATAAACTGCGATGGTGGTATCTGTGTCTTTCTGATCAATACCGTAGGCAATAGCGGCTGCAGTTGGCTCGTTAATCAATCGCAGCACTTTTAGCCCGGCAAGCTGTGCGGCATCTTTGGTGGCCTGGCGCTGCGTATCGTCAAAGTAGGCAGGAACAGTAATAACCACCCCGGTCAGATCACCGCCAAGTGATGCCTCGGCACGTGCCTTTAACGCAGAAAGTATTTCGGCAGAAACTTCAATCGCGGTTTTGCCACCGGCAGCGGTTAACAGACGGGGCACTGAATCGTCAGTTGCCTGTAACTTCAGTAGCGGATGACTTGCAGCAATATCTTCAGCACTTAGTCCGATCAGTCGCTTCACAGAACTAATGGTATTGTGCGGGTCTGCAAAGGCACCATCACGCGCTTCCGCGCCAATCGCCGCAACGCCGTTGCTATCGTAGCGAACTACAGACGGCAGTATTGCGCGCCCGCTTTCGTCTTCAAGCACTACCGGCAGACCACTGCGAACGGTGGCGACTAGTGAATTGGTGGTACCCAGATCAATGCCGGCAGCCAGCCTGTGCTGATGCGGTGCGGTCGATTGCCCGGGTTCAGAAATTTGCAGCAAAGCCACGATGGATTTATCTCAAGCCGAAAGGTTGCCTGCAACCAGACAACGCGAAGAAAAAATAACAATACAACTTAGAAGAAAGGTGATCAGGCATTAAGTCGAGACCCGACAGACTGTGCTTCCCGATCAATCTTAAACAGAAACTGCCACTTGCGAACCAACTCTCTGGCACCGGTGGTATCTTGCTGGTCCAGCTTTTCGGCTGTCTGACTGCCAATCAACTCAATACGACCGGCAATCTCACTGCGCAACTCGTTCAACGCGTCTGCGCTGCCGGCGTCGGTAATGTCTTCGAGTTTCTCGCGCCATTCCATTTGCTCCATCAGAAAACCGGTATCCATGGACGAGTCGGTTTCGGCGTCAATGTCGACACCCTGCAGCTCCAGACAATACTCTGCGCACTTCAATGGGTCGGACAGGGTATCGTGCGCCTGGTTAACGCGCGCGGCAATTTGTACTGCCATACGGCGATGCTGATCATCAGCCGCAGCGTACTTGTCAGGGTGAAACTCACGCTGCAGCGCCATGTACCGGGTGCGCAGTGCTTTTTTGTCAACCGCACAACTGACGGGCAATTCGAACAGCTCGAAAAAATTCTGCCGCAGGTCCGGCGTAGCGTTAGTCACGAGTGAGAGTTAAACGTTGAAGCTTTCACCGCAACCACATTCGTCTTTGACATTCGGGTTCTTAAACTTGAACCCTTCGTTCAGACCTTCTTTACCAAAATCGAGTTCGGTACCGTCGAGATAGACAAGGCTTTTCGGGTCGACAACGACTTTAACGTCGTTGTCTTCGAATACCACATCGTTTTCGTCAAGCTCGTCGGCGAACTCAAGCACGTAAGCCATACCGGAACAACCAGTGGTGCGCACACCCAGGCGCAAACCGATCCCCTTTCCGCGGTTATCCATAAACGCTTTCACGCGGTCTGCAGCAGCATCTGTGAGAGTAATGGCCATAGTGACTAGCTCTTCCGATTCAGACGTCTAAATCAGGCTGCGCTTTCAGCTTTCGCTTCGCCGCGCTTTTCACGCAGGTCTGCAATAGCTGCAGCAATAGCATCTTCAGCCAGTACAGAACAGTGGATCTTTACCGGTGGCAGAGCAAGCTCTTCGACGATTTCCATGTTCTTGATAGCAGCTGCTTCATCGAGAGTTTTGCCTTTTACCATCTCAGTAACCAGCGAAGATGATGCAATGGCAGAACCGCAGCCGTAGGTTTTGAATTTGGCATCTTCAATCACGCCGTTATCGTCCACCTGGATCTGTAAACGCATTACGTCACCACACGCGGGCGCACCGACCATGCCGGTGCCGACGTTGTTAGCATCTGCGTCGAGCTTGCCAACGTTGCGCGGGTTCTCGTAGTGATCAATTACCTTGTCGCTGTAAGCCATGATGTATTTCCTGTTAGTGGTTCAGTTGGTTGTATAAAAATTCGATGTAAAAATTCAGCGCTTAGTGAGCAGCCCACTGCACGGTGTCGAGATCGACGCCGTCTTTAAACATATCCCACAATGGCGAGAGATCGCGCAGCTTTTCAACTGCTTTGCGAACTTCCGCAATAGTAAAATCAACTTCTTCTTCAGTAGTGAAGCGGCCGAGTGTAAATCGCAGCGAGCTGTGAGCAAGTTCGTCGTTGCGTCCCAGTGCACGCAATACATAAGAAGGTTCGAGACTGTCGCTGGTGCAGGCAGAGCCGCTGGACACTGCGATGTCTTTCAATGACATCATCAGGCTTTCCCCTTCCACGAAGTTAAAGCTGATGTTGAGGTTACCCGGAATACGCTGCTCAAGGTCGCCGTTGACGTACACTTCTTCCATATCTTTCAGACCGTTGTACAGTCGGTCACGCAATGCTTCTACGCGTGCATTTTCTTCAGCCATTTCTTCGTGTGCAAGACGAAACGCTTCACCCATACCAACAATCTGGTGAGTCGCCAGTGTACCCGAACGCATTCCACGCTCATGACCGCCGCCATGAATTTGCGCTTCAATTCGAATGCGCGGCTTACGTCTGACGTAAAGCGCACCAATACCTTTCGGGCCGTACGCTTTGTGTGCA
>CAYZVB010000164.1:5986-7401 GCA_964481315.1 uncultured Granulosicoccaceae bacterium | reverse complement strand
TGAAAGCAAGTCAATGTTCATAGCGTCTACATCAAGCGCTACCTTACCCGGGCTCTGCGCCGCGTCGACATGAAAAACAATGCCTTTGGAACGGGTTAGTGCACCAATGGCAGATACGTCCTGAATAACACCAATTTCGTTGTTCACGTGCATTACCGACACCAGCGTAGTGTCTTCGCGAATGGCAGCAGCGAGTTTGTTAATGTCGAGCAAACCGTTTTCTTCAGGGTCGAGGTAAGTCACTTCAAACCCTTCACGTTCGAGCTGACGGCAGGTGTCGAGTACCGCTTTGTGCTCGGTTTTCATGGTGATGATGTGCTTGCCTTTTCTCACGTTAAAGTGAGCCGCGCCCTTGATGGCCAGGTTATCTGATTCGGTTGCACCCGACGTCCATACAATCTCTTTGGGATTAGCGCCAATGAGCTTCGCCACGTTTTTACGCGCTTCAGTAACTGCGTCTTCGGCTTTCCAGCCAAATACGTGCGAGCGCGACGCAGGGTTACCAAAGTTGCCCTGCAGAGTCAGGCAGTCTGACATTGCTTTTGCAACTCTTTCGTCCACCGGAGTGGTTGCTGAATAGTCTAGATAAACTGGTATGTTCAAGCTGGACACTGTTGTTTTCCTTTAAGCTGGATGCCGCCGTTATTGCTAATTTCCGGCTGATATTGTTAATACTTACTGAGGTTGATGATCACTCGCAATGCTGTCATTGCTGTGGAACACCACCCTTTGATTCTGTTTTTCTGCGACCTGCCTGACCGGTTCGCAGTTGATCAGGTCGTCAAGCGAAATTCCCCGAAGAAAATTTTCTACCTGCTGACTCAGGCTCTCCCAAAGATCGTGTGTCAGGCAACGGCCATGTTGATGACAGTTTTTCTGACCGCTGCACTGCGTCGCATCAACCGATTCGTTCACCGCAAGCACAATGTCGGCAACTACCACCTCACTGAGCGGGCGGGCAACCGTGTAACCGCCACCAGGGCCTCGGGTACTGGTAACAAGATCATTGCGTCTGAGCCGCGAAAACAGCTGCTCCAGATACGACAGTGATATTTCCTGACGATCGGAAATATCGGAAAGAGACACCGGGCCGTCTTCCGAATGAAGCGCCAGATCGAGCATCGCCGTCACTGCATACCTACCGCGTGTTGTCAGCTTCATCAAGCGCTCCTAATACCGCCACCAGTGTACATTTCCTACGAAATCAGTCAAGAATAGATCACTGTTCATTAAGCTTTAACCGGCGACTCGCGCCGATTTATCGGCCGGATGTGCTTCTTCAGACTCCGCTCCGTTAGCGCCGGCGCTGCTGTCAGCCGCGTTATCCGTCGCCTCGCGCTGACACTGCTGCATCCAGTCATTGAGCTGCAGCGGCTGCACCGATTCGACGTGTTCGCCCAGTTTCCGCATTGCAC
>CAYZVB010000164.1:0-5976 GCA_964481315.1 uncultured Granulosicoccaceae bacterium | reverse complement strand
ATGTGGTCAAGCAGTTTGTTGATCGCCTCGGCCATCGGGACGGGCATGTCTCCAGTAACTCCGTACGCGTCGAAGCCGATTTTGGATGCCGTTTGCTGCCTTTGTTTTTCAAGTTCGGACTTGTCCCGACGGACCTCACGAGCCGGAATACCGACCATGGTCGCGCCCTCAGCAACATCTTTCAGCACCACCGCATTGGAGCCGACACGGGCATTTTTGCCAACCGTTATCGGGCCGAGAATCTTGGCACCTGCACCCACCACCACATTGTCTTCGACCGTCGGATGCCGCTTGCCCTTGCGCCACGTTGTACCGCCAAGCGTAACGCCGTGATACAGCGTTACATCGTCACCGATTTCAGCGGTCTCACCAATCACCACACCGGTGCCGTGGTCAATAAAAAAACGTCGGCCGATGGTCGCCCCCGGGTGTATTTCGATACCAGTAAACCAGCGCCCGAAGTATGAAAATGCGCGCGCCAGCCACTCCAGTTTTTTACCCCACAAAAAATGCGCGAAGCGATAGATCAGCAGCGCATGCGTGCCCGGATAGGTGGTCAGGACCTCGAAAACCGTGCGTGACGCAGGGTCCCGGTCGAACACGCAGTAGATGTCCTCCTTGATTTTCGCCAGCATTGTCTCATACCCGATCAGTTTACTGGGGTATTATAAGGATTGACCGGCGAAAACAAATAGTGACGTGTAAAAATTTCCGCCTGCGTCCCATCGAACGACCGCAACGAACTAGCGGATTTTTTTCTCAACCGCAGCCAGAAACCCGCGAAGTACCTGCATTTCGGAGTGGTCGGGCTGTGCACGATTAAACAAACGCCGCATGCGCAGCGGCAGTTGCCGCGGGTTTTCGGGGTCGTGGTAACCCACAGCCGTCAATACATCGAAAAAGTGCTCGTAAAACCGCTCCATTTCCGACTGCGGCACCGGCACCGTATTGACTTGGTCGGACTGCACTGGTGCAGCCGCACTGCTGACCATGAGTTCGTAGGCCACCACCTGCACCGCCGCCGCAACATTCAGAGAACTGAATTCCGCCACCGTTGGAATATGCAGCAGCGACGAACACAACGACAACTCAGCATTGCAAAGCCCCGAACGCTCCCTGCCAAACACCACACTGGCCGTGCCTGCATTTTCCACATGCGCGGCAACCGTGTCGGCACACTCACGTGGATTCAGCTGCGGCCACGCCAGTGAACGCAGTCGCGCACTGGTGCCAATGACAAGCGTCGAATCGGCCACCGCGGACGCCAGATCGTCAAACACCTGTGCAGCATCGACTATATCTTCAGCCCCCGATGCTCTGGCATAGCAGTCGTAGGTTTTATATTCACATGGCTTAACCAGCACCAGCTTCGACAAGCCCATATTTTTCATGGCCCGGGCCGCGGCGCCGATGTTACCGGGGTGCGATGTCTCTACCAGCACTATGCTGCAGTTCGATTTATTCACAAGTCTTTGAATGATGTTTACAGCAGTGCTGCGTTACCCATCAAAGTAACGCATTTCCAGACGATCACCAACACATCAACAGCCGCCACAGTGTTATGCTAGCGCTAATTTCCCCAAGACCAGAATTATGCACCCGATGCTGAATATCGCTGTCCGTGCCGCGCGCGCAGGTGGACGTGTCCTGACAAGACACATGGACAGACTCGATTCAATCAAAGTAGAAACCAAAGGCCACAAAGACTTCGTCTCTGAAGTCGACCGGTTAACCGAAGCCGAAATTGTACAGACCTTGTCGAAATCTTATTCTGACCACGGTTTTGTCTGCGAAGAAAGCGGCATCAGTGGCAACCCCGGTGCAGAGTTTGTCTGGTATATCGATCCGCTCGACGGGACCAAGAATTATTTACACGGCTACCCATCATTTTGTGTGTCAATTGCGGTAGCACAACACAAGCGCATCGAGCAGGCAGTAATCTACAACCCGATCAGCCAGGAACTATTTACCGCAACACGGGGTGGTGGCGCCACACTTGACGGCAAACGCCTTCGAGTCGGTAAGCGCAATATGGAAGGTGCACTGCTTAGCACCGGCTTCGGACAAAGCAACGAAGACAGCTACCGAAAGTACCGCAGAACCCTCGATGCATTCAGCAACAGCGCGTCGGGCATGCGTCGTCAGGGCAGCGCAGCACTCGACCTGGCCTACGTTGCAGCCGGCAGGCTCGACGGTTACTACCAGTTCGGGCTAAGCAAGTGGGATATCGCCGCAGGTGCGCTGCTGGTCAGAGAGGCCGGCGGCTTAATCGGTGATATGACCGGCAATGAAGGCTGGTTCGAGTCAGGCAACGTAGTCGCTGCCTCACCCAAAGTATTCCACTCGATGATTCAAACGTTCAATCAACTTAAAATCACCGAGTTGAAGTAATACAAAAATCAGGGGATTTCGTCGAGCTCCGGCGACCTTTCCTTTTCAACCGGCAGCATGTCTTCACGGGTAATACCCAGCGCAAGTACACTTGAACTTGCCACATAAATTGAAGAGTACGTACCAACAATCACACCGATAATCAGCGCAATCGAAAAGCTTTTGATTGCCTCACCACCGATAAAGAACAACGCAAATAACACCAGCAATGTGGTCAGGGACGTGATGATTGTTCGCGACAGCGTTTGATTAATCGAGATATTCATGGTCTGTTCGGTGGTGACCTTTCGCAGCGCCAGAAAATTCTCACGAATACGGTCAAATACCACAATGGTATCGTTGAGCGAGTAGCCGATAACCGCAAGCAGCGCCGCCAGCACACTTAAATCAAATTCTATCTGGGTTAAGGCGAATACACCGAGGGTAATTAAAACATCGTGCACCAGGGCTGCGACCGCGCCCACCGAGAACTTCTTTTCAAACCGCAGCCAGATGTAGATAACAATTGCCCCAAGCGCCAGCAATACAGAAAGCCCGCCCTGCTCGCGTAACTCTTCACCTACCTGCGGACCAACAAACTCCACTCGACGCAATTCAACATCGCCCTGCCCGGCCGAGTCGAGGACGTTTTTAACCTGCGTGTTGATGTCTGCACCGCTCAGCCCTTCGCGAGGTGCCAGCCGCACCATCACTTCACTCTGCGTACCAAAAAACTGCACAACTGCATCATCAAAACCATTCTGGGAAAGGTTATCGCGTATAGCGCCCAGATCTGCCGGTTGTTCAAAGCCGGCCTCAACAACATAGCCACCGGTAAAGTCGATACCAAAGTTAAGTCCGCGTATCGCAAGCGCAATAATCGAGATAGCGATCAGCACCAGCGATAGAAACATCGCAGGGCGGCGAAAGCCCATGATGTTAAAGCGCGCTTCTGTGTTCTGCTTTTGTTTAGCCATTATTCTTTTCGAGCCCGAATCGTTTATACAGAGTAATCAGATAGGAAGGGTCTTGAGCCCGCGCTTACCACCGAACAACCAGTTCACAATGGCACGTGTTCCGAAAATAGCGGTAAACATTGAAGTCACAATCCCGATACTCAGCGTAATTGCAAAACCCTTGATCGGGCCGGTACCGAACACAAACAATACAACAGCCGCAATAAGCGTTGTGATGTTGGCATCTGCGATGGTTGAAAAGGCTTTTTCATAGCCTGAATTGATTGCAGCCTGCACCGCACTGCCAGCGCGCAGCTCTTCTCTGATGCGCTCAAAGATCAACACGTTGGCATCGACCGCCATACCGACGGTTAACACTATCCCTGCAATACCCGGCAGGGTCAGGGTTGTCGGCAACGCCGACAGCACAGCAATAATTAAAACAATATTTGCCACCAGAGCAAAGTCGGCGATAAACCCGAACACCTTGTAGTAAATAGCCATAAATACCAGCACCAGCGCCAGACCGATAATCACAGACAACTTACCGCGATCAATGTTGTCCTGCCCAAGGCTCGGCCCCACGGTTCGCTCTTCAACAATTTCCACCGGAGCTTTTAACGCACCGGCACGCAACAATAACGACAGGTCGCGCGCTTCACCGGTCTCAAGGCCGGTAGTCTGGAAGCGATGACTCAGCACGTCGCGAATGGTGGCAATGTTAATCACCTCTTCCACACGCTCACGGTCCTTAACTATCTCGCCGTCGACGCGCTTGGTGGTAACACGGTTTTCGATAAACACCACTGCCATCGGGTTGCCGATGTTGTCTGCGCTGACGGTTTGCATGCGCTTGGCCCCCGGCCCGTCCAGAGTAATAAACACCGCAGGTGACCCGCTGTTGGTGTCGATACCTGACGACGCATCTTTGATCTGATCACCGGTAACAATTACTTTTCTATCAAGCAGTACCGGGCCGCCGTCTTCACGGTTGGTGTACAGCTTGGCATTTGGCGGAACCCGACCAGACTCTTCTGCCGCATACCAGTCCGCTGCCGTACCGTAAACCATGCGGTATTCGAGTGTGGCCGTGGCACCGAGAATTTCTTTGGCCTGTGCGGTGTCCTGCACCCCGGGTAACTGAACCAGAATCCGCTCTTTGCCCTGCTGTTGAATAATCGGCTCGGCAACCCCCAGCTCATTCACACGGTTTCGCAGCGTAATGATGTTCTGCTGCACTGCGGAGCGACGTTCGGCTTCTCTCGCGTCAAGCGAAAAGCGGCTGTGCAAAAAGAATTCGCTGCCGTCTTCTGTGGTTTCAAACTCCAGATCACGAAATTCCTGACGCAGAAGCGCCAGTGCGTTATCGCGCTGCAACGCATCAACAAAGCGCACGGTAATTCCACGCTCTGCCGTGTACGAAGGGCTGCGAAAGCGGATTTTGTTTTCACGCATCATCGTGCGGAACTCGTCGACGTAGCGCTCTTCGGAAGACTGAATTGCAGAAGCCGTGTCTACTTCCATTAAAAAGTGCACGCCGCCGCGTAAATCCAGCCCCAGGCTGATTGGCTTGGCGAAACTGCGCAGCCATTCAGGTGTGGCAGGCACCAGATTCAGTGCGGTGGTATTGCGGTCACTGTGGTTAAGATCGATCAGCCCGTGCGCTTTCGCCTGGCTTTCACCATCAGGCAGAATCACCAGCAGACGGTTATCTTCGTTGCGGAAAGAGAAGTCTGCCACCCCGCCATCCGTCAGCGTGGCAGATACCGCCTCTTCGATATCGGGGCTCAACTCACCGGTTCGCGGTGAGATTTGCACCGCCGGGTGATCCCCGAACAGATTCGGCAACGCAAACAGCAGCCCGCACACCAGCACGAATGCCAGTAGCAGGTATTTCCAGAGGGGATATTTATTGAGCATGAACAGGACCGAGAAAGGATCTGAAAAAGTGTAGCCAGTAAATGATTAATGACCAGTCCGGCACCGCATAAAGCACAGCTGAGTGCCGCCTGAAGAGTAAGCTATGACCGGATTGGCAGTTATAAAGAGCGCGCCGGCAGCCCGGCCGGCACGCATACGACCGGTTAGGCCTTTTTCAGGGTACCCTTCGGCAACAGTGAGGCAATCGCATTCTGTTGCACAGTCACTTCTACGTTTGGTGCTACCTGAACCTGCAGGAAACCATCCCCTACTTTGGTAATCGTGCCGCCAAGTCCACCACTGGTGACGACTTCATCGCCTTTTTTCAGCGCTTCAACCATGGCCTTGTGTTCTTTCACCCGCTTTTGCTGCGGCCGAATCATTAGAAAATAGAAAACTGCCAGCAGAATAAATGGCAGTGCCAGGCTGAAAATAGAGGAAGGACCACCGGCGGCGGCCTGCGCGTGCGCGTCAGAGATAAAGAAGGACATGGGATACTCCTGCGTGTCAGATTGTTAGGGTGGAGAAACCGGCAAACTGCGAATTATGCCACATGAAATCAGACCCCGCGCGACTGATCAGCATAGAAGCGACTGGCAAATTCGTCGAAGTTTCCGGCCTCAATGGCGCTGCGGATATTCTCCATCAGGCGCAGGTAAAACCGCACATTGTGAATAGTATTGAGGCGGGCACCGAGAATTTCACCACACTTGCTCAGGTGGTACAGATA
>CAYZVB010000163.1:0-12074 GCA_964481315.1 uncultured Granulosicoccaceae bacterium | reverse complement strand
ATATTGTCTGTTATGCCTGTGCGGGAAACTCCGTTACACTGCACGCACCCAACTTTGCACAGACAGCTACATGAGCAAACAGATCAAAAACCGTCTCGGCTTTACCACCCGAACTATCCATGCCGGCCAGTCACCGGACCCATCCACCGGCGCTATCATGCCGCCAATATATGCCACCTCGACTTACGTACAGGAAAGCCCGGGTGTGCATAAGGGCTATGAGTACAGTCGCTCACAAAACCCGACGCGCATGGCGTACGAGCGCTGCATTGCCGATCTCGAAAGCGGCAACCGCGGTTTTGCTTTTGCTTCGGGACTGGCATCGCTTGCAACGCTGCTCGACCACTTCGAGCCGGGTGATCACATAATCGCCATGGACGATCTCTACGGCGGTTCGTACCGACTGTTTGAAAATGTACGCAGACGTTCTCAGGGGCTCGATTTCTCAATGGTCGATCTGTCAGACATCGAGTTACTGAAAAGCGCAATTACACCCAAAACCCGCATGATCTGGGTTGAAACACCAACCAATCCGCTACTGAAACTTTCAGACCTTGAACAGATTGCAGACATTGCCAAAGCCAACGGGCTGCTGTGCTGCTGTGACAACACCTTTGCCAGCCCGTATGTACAACGGCCACTCGAATTCGGATTCGACCTGGTGATGCACTCGGCCACAAAGTACCTCAACGGTCACAGTGACATGGTAGGTGGTGTACTGGTGGTGGGAGACAACACCGAGCTTGAAGAAAGCCTGGCGTTTCTACAAAACTCGGTTGGCGGTATTCAGGGGCCGTTCGACAGCTTCCTCGCACTGCGCGGTTTAAAAACGCTGGGCCTGCGTATGCAGCGCCACTGCGAAAGCGCCATACAGGTCGCCGAGTATCTCGAAGCACACAGCAAGGTTGAAAAAGTCTATTACCCCGGCTTAAAAAGCCATCCGCAACATGCGCTGGCGCAAAAGCAAATGGACGGGCCGGGCGGCATGATCACCGCAGTGCTTAAGGGCGGCTTACCACAGGCCAAAACGTTTCTTGAAAAGGTTGAAATTTTTTCACTGGCTGAAAGTCTGGGCGGTGTTGAAAGCCTGATCGAACACCCCGCCATTATGACGCATGCGTCTATCCCTGCAGACAAGCGTGCAGCGCTTGGTATCGACGACGGACTGGTGCGCCTTTCGGTCGGTATCGAAGATGTCGACGATGTCATTGCAGACATCGAACAGGCGTTAAGCTAGAAGTCTGCGCGGTAGAAGTCGCGTAGCGACGGGTCTTTTTAGCGCCGGTGGCTATGCCACCGGCAACGAAGCTAACGTTTTTCCAGCCCGACGTTGTTTAGTTCGAGCACACGCTCGGCACGATAACTCGACCGCACCAGCGGCCCGGACACCACTTCAAGAAAACCGCGCGCAAGCCCCAGTTCGCGGTAGTGGTTAAACTCATCCGGTGTCACATAACGCTGCACTTCAAGATGGTTGCGAGTCGGTCTCAGGTACTGCCCCATGGTTAGAATATCTACTGAAGCTTCTCGCAGATGGTCCATGGTTTCGACGATCTCCGCTTCGGTTTCGCCAAGCCCCAGCATCAGACTGGTTTTGGTCAGCACATCGGGGCGGTGTTGTTTGGCATGTCGCAACACACCAATTGTCTGTTCGTAGCCGGCTCGCGGATCCCGTACCGGATGGGTCAGGCGTTGTACTGTTTCCACATTCTGTGCAAACACTTCAAGCCCCGAATCTACCACTTGTTCTATAAGTGCTTCGCGGCCGTCGAAGTCCGGTGTTAGCGCTTCAACCGCGGTTTGCGGTCGCAGGTCTTTAATGGCTTTAACACATGCCGCATAGTGCGACGCCCCGCCGTCTTCCAGATCATCACGATCTACCGAGGTGATCACCACATATTTAAGATCCATTAGCTCAACCGCCTGTGCGGTATTGTGCGGTTCCTGTTCATCGAGCCAGCCGTTGGGGTTACCGGTGTCGACCGAACAAAAGCGACAGGCACGCGTACAGACCGCCCCCATGACCATGATAGTGGCAGTACCGGCAGTCCAGCATTCACCAATATTCGGACACTTCGATTCTTCACAAACCGTGGCCAGTCGATTCTCACGAACGCTTGATCGCACCTCATTGAATTTGCCGCCACCGGGCACTTTGGCACGCAGCCAATCCGGCTTGCGTGCGTTACCGTCTGCTGTTTGAGCGCGGGACTTAACCCCGTCTTTAATGGCATTGAACCCGTGAGACGTGGTGTATTTGCTACCCGAGGACACCACCGGGATTTGCTCTATTTTTAAGTTTCCAGACGCTTTGTCGTTCACTGGTCCGCCTTGTCATCCGGTGTAATCGCATCGATCAGAATAGTCGACAACTGCTCTCCGGCCTGCTCAACAGTAAGGTCTATCCCTTCATCCTTCAACTGCGTAACCGCCAAACCTGCATAACCGCACGGATTTATGCCATTAAACGGTGTCAGATCCATATCGACATTCAGCGACAGCCCGTGAAACGTACAACCACGGCGCACTCTAAGCCCGAGTGCGGCAATTTTTTTCTCACGCACATAGACACCCGGCGCATCCCTGCGGCTGTTTGACTCGACACCGTGACGCGAGAGCAGCTCGATGACTGCATTTTCCATAGTTTCGACCAGCGAACGCACGCCAAGCGTTCCGCGCCGCAGGTCAACCAGCAGGTAAATGATCAGCTGGCCGGGCCCGTGGTAGGTCACCTGGCCGCCACGGTCGGTACTGACGACATCAATACCTGCAGCATCGCGCACATGAGCGTGATCGCCCGCCTGCCCCAGAGTGTAGACCGGCGGGTGCTGTAACAGCCACAGTTCGTCGGTAGTTTCGGTAGATCGACTATCAGTGAAGTGGTGCATGCGTTCAAGCATGGACCGGTAATCCTGCACACCCAGGTGTTGAACGATAGGTTCAGTCATTGACAAAGGATGGCAGCAGACGGTTAAAGTTCAAGTAGGGGAACTTCAAATGCGCAGCTAAAGTACCCACACCACGCGTTCCTGCGCGCTCATTTCTTCAAACACTTTGTCGAGTTGTTGCTGATCTGTGGCAGTGAAAGAAATAGTCACCGACAAATACTTGCCATTGCGACTGGCGCGACTGTAGTGGCTAATACTATCGTGGTCGGCAATTATGCCGCGTACCACGGATAACGCAAATTCGGCGAAGTCGCCGGTGTCTTCACCAACCGCCTTGATTGAATAGGTATCAGGGAAATTCTGGATCGGACGGTCGTCAGTCAACGTAAGCTACCGCATCATGCGTTTCAGTGAATCAGTTGTACGTGTAAAAAAGCCACCCCGCTCTACCGGCTGCAAAGCAACCACGGGCATTTCGGCAACCAGTTCGTTGTTGAGCGTATACTTCACTTTACCCAGCGGCTGGCCAACGCTGATTGGTGCCACCAGATCTGATGAAACTTCAAACTCCCGTTGTAGTGCGTTTTTCTGGCCCGTCTGCAGAGTGAGGAAGTGTTCACTTGCGACTGCCATCGGTACCGCATCTTCACGACCGCCCCACACTTTTATATCACCAAGTTTTTTGTTGGCTTCGGTAAGCTTAACTGTTTCGAAAAACCTGAAGCCGTAGTTCAATGCACGCATGCTTTCGGTACCACGCTGCTGCTCGTTACGTGCCCCCATCAATACGCTGATTAATCGCATATTTCCGCGCTTGGCGGATGACACCAGACAGTAGCCTGCAGCTTCCGTGTGACCAGTTTTTATGCCGTCGACACTGGGATCGTGCAACAAAAGGACGTTGCGATTCTTCTGTTTAATGCCGTTGTATTCAAATTCTTCAACTGAGTACAGCTTGTAGTACTCTGGATGATCGCGAATTACAGCTGTCGCAAGCTTCGCCATATCCTGCGCGGTGGTGTAATGATCCGGGTGAGGCAATCCGTTAGAGTTGACGAAGCTGGTGCCATTCATACCGAGGCGTCTGGCCATCTCATTCATCATTGAGACAAACCCTTCCTCACTACCACCAATGTGTTCAGCGAGTGCGACGCTGGCATCGTTACCGGACTGCACCACCAGACCATAAACCAGGTCTCGAACAGTTACCTGCGAACCCGCCTCAATAAACATTCTTGAACCGATGGTGCTTTGAGCTTTTCTGCTGATTGGAACTAACTCATCGGCAGTAAGCACACCTTGTTTCAACTGATACCAGACTATATACGCCGTCATCATCTTGGTGAGACTGGCCGGCTCAAGGCGCATGCTGGAGTTTTTTTCGGCAATTACACGGCCGGTGTGATAATCAACCACCAGATAACTTTTGGCAGCCAGCCCCGGTGGGGCCGGTACCGGCAACGGGTCGGCGGATTGCGCCAGCGTTAGCTCGGCAACAAAACAAAGCAACAGAATAATAATGCTTTTCAACGGTCTTCCTGAATCACACTGGAGCTGTAGGTTGAGTATTGAGTTGTGCTGTGATTCAACGATTAACGTTCACCACAGCGAAGGCGCGGCGAACAATAACCTCACGGGCACATTGCCCACGTATATAGGTTACTGACAGGTGGCCGGCCGGCGCAATAACTTACGCCTGCACGCCCACCTGCTGAACAGCCTGCTCAGGACTCATTCACCTTAACAGTATAGTTTTCAATACCCGCCACATTAAGCTTGCCGGCTACTGCTTTGGCGTGTTCCTGACTGACAATCGGCCCGACGGTAACTCGATACATGGCAGAGTTCTTAAGTGGCTTCACGTGAACTTCTTCGCGTGGTATTTCCAGCACGATGTTAGTCGCTACACGCTCGGCGTCATTGACGTTGGCAAACACACCGGCCTGCAGATAATAACGCAGCTTGACTTCACCTTCCTGCGCCGGCTGGCTGAGGGCAGGCAGATCGGCCTTCATCAGCGCCGGTGTACCGTCTGCAGGTACAGCTGGCAGCGCCGCAACATCAACCAGAGGCACAGCAACTCTTTGCGTATCGGCGGTGGCAACAGCCGGCAGCTCGGCAGGCTGATCTGCATCGGCAATCAGCCCTTCTTCTTCTGCTACTTCTTTCAGAGGAATGTCGATACCGGCAAAGATACCCGGCTCTGCATTGGCAGGTCGTTTACGACCGGGAACAACCACTTCAAGATATTCTGCTTCAACACCGGAGATATCTACTGCTGTACCTTCTGCTTCAGCGACCGGAGCAGCGCCGGCAGTTACTGTGCTGTCGGCGACTACAAGTGGATTCACCGCTGGTGCAACGGGAAGGACAGTAGCAGGATCAGCAGCTACCACAACATTTTCACCCTGCTGTTGCAGCCCAACCGCAGTTAGAGACTGATCCGGAGCCGGCGTCAGTGGAGGAATGTCGGTAGCAGGTAATGTGGCCTGTGCAACCGTGGAGTCAGTGGTTTCGCGATCATTCACAAAGAGTGAATCGACGGCGACTTTGGTGCCGTTTCGCGGTTGTTCGTTGTAGTCGTAGTAAAACTCGACACCAAGTTTGTTCTTGGGACCGCTCAGCACCATGAGTTCCTGCGGAGACAGTGCTTTTATCTCAACCATGGCGGTGCCGTCGTTCACCATACCGAGCTCAAGTGCCGCGGCAAACGACAGATCAATCAGACGGTCGCCTGAAAACGGACCACGATCATTGATTTTCACAATCACGCTTTTGCCGTTATCTATATGTGTCACACGGGCAAAGGTTGGCAATGGCAGTGTTTTGTGGGCGGCTGTCAGACGGTACATGTCATAGACTTCGCCGTTTGAAGCTACACGCCCGTGGAAGTTTGGACCGTACCATGATGCAAGACCACGCGCCGAGTAGCCGTCACTGCTGTCCATGGTGAAGTAACGCTGGCCGCGCACAACGTAAGAGTCCATGTTGCCGCGTTTGCTCTTGCGTACTCGCAGCCCTCTGATCGGTGCCGAATCGAGACTGTCCAGTGCCGGGTTAGTTGCTGTGGCAGACTCACCGGTATCGACAAACAAGGCTTCTGTGGTATCGGCTTTTGCAGCGCGCTCGACCTTACCGTGGCCGGTTCTGGACGGATAACCCTGCGGAAGATAAGCGCAACCGGCGACCAGGGAAACTCCTAAGCCTGCCAGCACGCCAGCTCTGATTCTGTGGTTCATACTTTGTAGCCCCTTACGGTGTCAAACGTGCGCTGTGCGTTAGCGACTGCGTTTGCGCGACTGGATTTCCTGGCTGAGCTGGTACACAGCCATAGCGTACAGGTTGCTGTGGTTGTACCGGGTGATCACATAAAAATTATGATGACCTATCCAGTATTCCGCACCCTGCTCAGCCTGCAACTGTAATAAGGTATACTTTCCGTTGCCTTTACGTTTTGGATAGATGCCGGCCTTTTTCATTGTCGCAAAAGTGTGCACAGGCTTTGGACTATCGGTGATTAGCGACTTGCCAGAGGCCTTGTAACTGGCAGGCTCCGCCACTACCTGACCGTTCTTCCAGCCATGTCGATAGAAGTAGTTCGCCACGCTGCCAATGGCATCTTCAACACTGTTCCACAGATCAACCTCGCCGTCTTCATCAAAATCGATGGCATAGTTTCTATAGCTGCTGGAGATAAACTGCGGGTAACCGAATGCACCGGCGTAAGAACCTTCAAGCGCCTGGTAATCGAGAGAATTCTCTTTCACCAGAAGTAAAAACTGTTCTAACTCGCTTAAAAAAAACTTTGATCGACGCGGGTAATCAAACGCAAGCGTCGACAACGCCGAAATAGCACTGTGACCGCCACTGATTCTGCCGTAGTAGGTTTCCACACCGATAATCGCCACAATCATGGCCGCCGGCACACCATACCTGAGTTGCGCTTTTTCAAGCGTTTCCTGATTCTCGAGCCAGAATTCCACACCTGCGTTAATGCGTTTTTCAGTCACGAATATCGGTCTGTATTCAGCCCACTGCAAACGTTTCTCTGCAGGGCGCTGAATCAGTTCCAGCACTTTTTCATTGCGTGACGTAGCGGCAAAAATAGCAGTCAGTTCTGCTTTATCGAACTGATGTTTCTGCACCATGCTGTCGATAAACTTTTGCGCCTGCGGGTGATCACTGTAATCTGCAAGTACCACATCGAAGCTTAAAAACAGTAGTGCAGCCGCCAACACGCGGTGCAGTCGCACGGGAGTACAGTTCAAAACAGTCTACCAGTCAGTTAAATGCCAAACGATGGCGCTATCTTAGATTTCAGACTCTCCGTTGGCGACAACGCATGAACGAATTTCCTATCGGTAACGATTAAACCAGGTATTGATCGATGGCATCTTCATTCCACTCGACACCGATACCCGGGCGCTGCGGCACAACAGCCTGACCGTTTTCAACCACAAGCGGGTACTTAAGAACCGGATTTGCCCAGTCGACATACTCCAGCCAGTGACACGTGGGGGTAGCAGCTAAAAGATGCGCACTGACCTCAGGAAACAGGTGACTCGACATTGGCAGGTCATTGGCATTGCACAAAGCGGCGGCACGCAGCCAGCCACTGACACCACCAATACGCTGTACATCGGGCATGTAGTAGTCTGCAGCACCGGCCGCGATGGCCGCCTGTAAATCAAAATTACTACACAGGTTCTCACCGGTTTGAATCGGGGTAGTGGTTGCGGCTGCAACCCGGGCACTGCCTGTATAGTCACAATGACGTACCGGCTCTTCAATCCAGTAGAGACCTTCGCCATCGATCATGGCAGCTCGTTCCAGCGCAGAAGTAACGGTCTGACTCTGGTTGTAGTCCACCATTAAATGACAGCTGCCGATACGTGCCTTCACCTGCCTGATGGCGTTGAGATCCTGCAGCGGATCTGCACGACCGACTCGCAGCTTCAGTGCGTTAAAGTGATGCATTTGCAACAGTTTTTCGGCTTCATCGGCAAGCACCGCAGGGTCCTGTATCCACAAACCACAGCTGTTGTAGGCCTGCACCCGGGTAGCATCAGCGCCCAGTAGCTGAGAAAGCGGCAGATTAAGTTGCTTTGCATGAATATCCCACACCGCCATATCGATTCCCGCCAGAGCAAGCCCCATTAACCCCGGTGTATCGATCAGTCGCAACTGCGCCCGCAGCTTAGACTCTATCGCAAGCGGCGCAGGTTTTTCTCCGACAATCAGCGTACCAAGCGCTTCTGTCGTTGCCGCCAGCGGTGTTAGAAACAACGGCGAAAAAGACCACACGTAGGCATGCCCCACCACACCGGCCTCAGTTTTCACATCGATTGCCACCAGCGCCACGTCAGACATTGACCCGTTGGCAGTAACCGGTTTGATGTTAAACGGTATGACCAGTTTTCTGACTACAACCGAATGAATTGAATCAACACTCATACCTTATTACCTGTAGTTGGTTATTTGCCCTGACGCTCGTAATCGCTCAGCACGGCAACTCAATGAGTCAATTATTTCGCAAGCGGCCGCTGATACATAATCATGTACTGCCCAAACGAATGCTCCTTGCGCTGCGATTTAAACTGCTTACTGCGATGGGCAAACAATGCCTGAACAACCCAGTGATCGGCAAATCTAACCTGCCCGCCATACTGAAATTCGTTTACCACCGGCTCCCGCTCTACAGTATGGATGTCGTTGCCGAAAACACGACCGTCGATTGAAAAGTCACGATGCACCCAGCGGTTTTGGTGTCCGAGAAAAAAGTACAGATGCCACGATTTATCATCAGGCGCCGTCGTTGCGACTTCATAGTAGTCAGTGTTATCCGTATCCGACCAGACATCAGGTTCAGCATCAGGAGCATTGATGTCAGCGCCGGCAGGGTCGATCAGTGTCGAAGACTTATCATCGGCGTTTTCGTCGTATTCATTGATTAGCACCGGCACGTCCGGTGGTGCTACTTCGGGTGGTGCAGGCACCACAATAGCCGGTGCTATAGTACCGTCCTGTACGCGTCGCGGCAGGTTGAACCCGACGCGCAGCGTGACACCGGCGTCGAGACCGGTATAGATATTCCCAAGCGTTGCACCAACATTTGAAGACACATCAGCGCCAAGTACATTGGATTTAAACACCTCTCGCTTCCACGACAACAGCCGGTTGGTTTGCTCAAGCCCCAGTGAAAAGGCAACCTCCTGCCCCACCTGCATGCCCCAGCCAACCGGAACAATCAGATCACGTCGCTTGTGTACCGCTGTATGCAACTCTTCTGAGAATGACCCGTTGCCGGTTAAACCGACCTTGGCCAGAACCGTACGACGCATGTCCTGCGATTCATCATAGTCATTCATATAGTGGTTATGAACGGCACCCTGAAAAAACAGCAGCCCTGCATAGGGGCGATCTTCACGCAGCACCCGTTCGTTGCGATCGATGGCATCAAGACTGGCCACGGCGATATCGTCAGGGGTGTAGAAAACCTGCCCCACGCCATACTCAAGCGTAATAGGTGTGTGCTCACCGTAGTCGTCACGCTGAAATAAATTTAACTTGTCGACTAACTTGTTATCGCCTTTCCAGTACTGTCGGGCGGGCTCAGCCATAAACAGCAAACCACTGGTGTAGTTTGCATCGGGCCTTTCAACCGGGTGATAACTGTCGTTCTCTGTTAAAAACCTGTAGCTATGAGAATTACCACACCCTGCCACGAACAACTGCACAACAAACACCAACAACAGCGCTACAGCACGCCGGAACTTCCTGTCCTTCATGATTTCCCCTTAAGGTGCTGGTTTGACTCAACCGCTCCGCAAAAACTGTAGAGTAGCGGTTGAAGTAATTCAATCAGACACGGCGGGATACTCTGTGTAACTGCGACATCATCAACGAAAACAACGCAAAGAACTTCTCAGCCGGATTGTTCAAAGCTATGCGTTAGCTGCTTTACTTCGGCAAGTGTCAGTTCGGGATTTTCTGCCGCAAGCTCAGACGCTTCGCCAAACCCCCAAAGTACTGCAACCGCACGCAACCCGTTATTGTGTGCCGCACTCAAATCGACACCGCGATCACCAATCATAACGGCGTTGGTGTCTATGGACTTTTCATCCAGCAGCTTCTTCAGCTGTGATTGTTTTTTTATACCGATATCACCGCCACTGACAAACCCCATATACTCAAGCAAACCAAAGTGTTCGAGGATAATGCGAGCGGCCGGTTCGGGTTTTGAGGTGCACACGCCAAGTGCAAAGCCCTGAGCATGTAACCACTGAATAGTCTCGCGCATGCCGCTGTACAGCCGGTTTTCGGCAAAACCGTCGGTACCGAAGCGCTCGCGGTAGAACATTACCAGCCGTTTGATTTCATCCATTGAAATACCCGGAATAAACTTAGCGAACATCAGATCAAGCGGCGGACCTATCTCTGCACTTATCTCTGCCGGAGTGTGAAGCGCGTAACCGCCTTTTTCAAGCGCGTAATTCACACAGGCAACAACACCTTCACTCGGGTCACTTAACGTACCGTCAAGATCAAACACCAGCGCAGAGACATTCATCAGCGACTTTCCAGTCAATTAAACAGACATTTACCGCAGGCATAAAAAAACCCGGCCATCGAGGCCGGGTTTTTTCGGACATGCGGATATCCTGATTGTATCGCGTTACAACAGTGGTGCGATAACCAGTGACACAATCGCCATCACGTTGATGAGAATGTTCATGGCCGGGCCGGAGGTATCTTTGAACGGATCGCCTACGGTGTCGCCTACAACAACCGCCGCATGAGTTTCAGTACCCTTGCCGCCGAAGTTGCCTTTCTCAACATACTTTTTGGCGTTATCCCATGCACCACCGGCATTAGCCATCATAAGAGCGAGCATCACACAACCAACCAGTGCACCGGCAAGGAAACCACCAAGTGCTTCAGGCCCGAGACCAAAGCCAATGACAGGCGGTGCACCGATTGCCAGAATGCCCGGAAGAATCATGCGCTTCAGCGCTGCAGTGGTAGCAATGGAAACACAACGCTCGTTGTCCGGCTTACCGGTACCTTCAAGCAGACCAGGAATCTCACGGAACTGACGACGGATTTCCTTGATCATATCGAACGCTGCAGAACCCACTGCTCGCATGGTGATTGCAGAAACCAGGAACGGGAAGATACCACCGATAAACATACCCACCAGTACAATCGGGTTGCCAATATCGAGGGCAAAGTTTTCGTTGTTCAGTTTAACCGTCTGAATAAAGGCGGCGATAATTGCCAGCGCGGCCAGACCGGCTGCACCAATGGCAAAGCCTTTACCGATCGCAGCAGTGGTGTTACCCACTTCATCAAGACCGTCAGTAATGGCGCGAGTTTCTTCACCCAGGCCCGCCATTTCAGCAATACCACCGGCGTTATCCGCAACCGGACCGTAAGCGTCGATTGCCATGGTAATGCCGACAGTGGCGAGCATACCCACCGCGGCGATACCTACACCGTATAAACCAACCAGGCTGCTTGCAGTAAAAATGATGACACAAAGCGTAAGTACCGGAACAACCACCGATTCCATACCGGTAGCCAGACCTGAAATCATCACAGTTGCCGGACCGGTTTCACCGGACTTGGCAAGATCTTTAACCGGCTGTCCGCCAGTGTAGTACTCAGTCACAAGACCAATGACCATACCGCCGACAGCGCCAGCAACTACACACCACCAGACAGACATTGCAATGCCGCTGCTTAATGTAACAACAAACGCCGCAACGATGAACAGAACGGTTGCCCCGATAGTGCCGTAGCGAAGCGCCTGCTCAGGTGCCTTATCAGACATTTTCTTTACCAGCATAATGCCCAGTACTGAACAGATCAGACCAACTGAAGCCAGCGCCAGCGGCAGAAAGCTCAGAGAAGAGACAGTTGCACCGTCGCCGAGTGACGCAATTTGCGCCGCACCCATGGTGGCCGCAATCGCGATGGTTGCGATCATACTGCCGCAGTATGATTCGAAAATATCGGAACCCATACCGGCGATGTCACCGACGTTGTCGCCCACGTTATCTGCGATTACACCCGGGTTGCGAGGATCGTCTTCAGGAATACCGGCTTCAACTTTACCCACCAGGTCAGCACCGACGTCGGCACTTTTGGTGAAAATACCGCCGCCCACACGTGAAAACAGCGCCA
>CAYZVB010000162.1:8491-12168 GCA_964481315.1 uncultured Granulosicoccaceae bacterium | reverse complement strand
ATCGTGAGCTGTCGGGTGTGAGCACTACATCCATCAGCGTTAGTGTGCCGTTGTCGTCGGTGCCAAATTCAAACTTGGTATCGGCGATAATAATGCCTCGCTCCTGCGCATAGCGCGCGGCGCGATTATAAATTTCAATGCTTACTTCTTTAACATCTGATGCCTGCTGTGTGCCAACCGTTTCTGCCATTTGTGCAAATGAAATATTTTCATCGTGGTCGCCCACTTCAGCTTTGGTGGCCGGTGTAAAGAGCGGCTCTGGAAGTTGTTGTGCCATTTGCAGGTTGGCTGGCAGCTCGATGCCGCAGACCTGCCCGGTGCGTTGATAGTCGAGCCATCCGGAACCGATCAGGTAGCCGCGAACCACCGCTTCAATGGGTAGTCCGTTCAGGCGTTTCACAATCATGCTGCGACCCTCTGCCTGAGCGCGCTCGTCCGGGTCGGGGAGCACGTCTTCAAGTGTCAGGTCACCGGCCAGATGGTTGGGAATAAGATCGCCGATAAAATCAAACCAGAACAGGGCGATTTTTGTTAGCAGAATGCCTTTGCCCGGCAGCGGTTTCGGCATCACTACATCAAACGCTGATACCCGGTCCGTGGCGATCAGCAGCAGGTGATCATTGCCTATGGCATAGATATCCCGCACCTTGCCACGATGCACCTGCGGCAGTGATGAGATAGTGGTTTCGGTAATAGCGGTATAAGACAAGCGATTTCCAGATTTCGGCTAGTTTTAGCGGGATTTCGATCAGATTGCAGTAGCGTTACGCGACGAAATTCGTCAACATAAACCAACATTTTAACGAATGGCAAACACAGATGCAGAAACCTTTGGTTGGTGTGGTGATGGGCAGCAACAGCGACTGGCCCGTCATGCAGCACGCCCGTGACATTCTGGCGGAATTTGAAGTACCGCATGAGTGCAAAGTGGTCTCTGCGCACCGCACCCCTGATCTGTTGTATCAATATGCCGAACAGGCACACAGCCGCGGCCTGCAGGCTATTATTGCCGGCGCCGGTGGTGCTGCACACCTGCCGGGCATGCTGGCGGCTAAAACCACCGTGCCGGTGCTTGGTGTACCGGTGCCGTCAAAGCACCTGGCAGGTAACGATTCGCTGCTGTCGATTGTACAAATGCCGGCCGGTATTCCAGTGGCAACGTTTGCCATAGGCAACGCCGGTGCGTCAAACGCGGCATTGTTCGCTGTGGCGCAAATGGCCACCCGCAACGAAACACTTGCCGGCAAACTGGCTGACTATCGCCAGGCACTGCAGGAAAAAGTCATGGCGATGGAGTTACCGCAATGAGCACCATGCCTATTCTGCCTGGCGCGACGCTCGGTGTGCTTGGCGGCGGCCAGCTTGGACGCATGTTTTCGCACGCTGCAACCAGTATGGGCTACAAGGTAGCTGTGCTCGACCCGGCCGAAAACAGTCCGGCGGCGGAAGTATCTACGCATCATTTGTGCTACGCCTATGATGATGAAGAAGGCCTTGAAAAACTGGCAGGCCTGTGTGATGCGGTTACCACCGAATTTGAAAACGTACCTGCTGCAAGCTTAAGGTTTTTGCAACAGCATACACCGGTATCACCTGCACCTAATGCAGTAGAAGTTGCCCAAAGTCGTATTCGTGAAAAAACTTTTTTTGTTGAGCACAATATTCCCACCAACCACCATTGTCTGGTTGCAGACGCTGCAGAGATTGATAATGCCTTTGCACAAATGAGTGGAAAAGCGGTGATTAAAACCACCACACTTGGCTACGACGGCAAAGGCCAGCAGGTATGCACCAGTGCAAAAGACATGGCAGCAGCATTCGAGTCTTTTGGTGGTGTGGAATGTCTGGTTGAAGATTTCGTTGCGTTTGATGCAGAAGTATCAGTCATTATTGCGCGTGATATTAACGGCCATGCCAAAACTTTTCCCGTTGCAGAAAATCAACACCGTAATGGCATACTCGATCTCACGATTGTGCCTGCGAGGGTTAATAACGCAGTGGCAGAAAAGGCGGACCAAATAGCACGTCTGCTGGCAGATGCACTGAACTATGTCGGTGTACTGGCGATAGAAATGTTTGTGGTTGGTGAAGAGTTGCTGGTGAATGAAATTGCACCAAGACCGCACAACAGCGGGCACTACACACTCGATGCCACCGACCATTCGCAGTTTGATATGCAGGTGCGCATGATGTGCGGCCTGCCGTCATTGCCTGTACAGTTGCATTCACCTGTTGTGATGTTAAATGTATTGGGTGATTTAATACTGCATGAAAAATTTTCGTGGCAGGGCCTGTTAGAGAACCCGCATGCTCATGTTCACGAGTATGGAAAAGCGTCGGCACGTGCCGGTCGAAAAATGGCACATGTGAATTTTGCCGGTGCTGAAGCAGGGGATTTGCTTCAGTCAGTCAACGCTTATCGAGCGCAGTTTGCGGAAGTGTTTTCGTGATTCGCTTTGCTCTGTTTCTCCGGTGCCTGTTATGCAGTCGCAGTAACTCGATAGTTCATCAGCAACTTCTCAAGTGATGTTTTAATTTTTTCTTGAGTATTGCATTCGTGAGTAACTTTCCGCTAAGGTGATTGTGTAGTAGGTAGTTAAGGGTAGTAGCAGTGTCGATTGGTAGCAGTCTTGCCGATCACGGTCTAATCAGCAGTGATCAATTCCAAATAGGCGTTATAGAGTCGGGCACCTCCGGCAAGCCGCTTGAGCGTACGCTTGTTGATCTCGGTTTTATCACCGAGAAACTGCTGCGTGATTTTAAAGGCGAAAGTACCGGCGCTGCGTCTGTTGATCTTTCCAGCGTTCTGCCGGACCCGATGGTACTTGAAATTGTCCCGGAAGACTTTGCCAGGCGGTATTCACTGATTCCATTGTCTTGTGAGAACAGGCAGTTTCGCGTTGCGATGTGTGATTCAACTGATCTGCTGGTGCTCGATAAGCTTGAGCGGTTGCTGGACAAGCGATGGAAGCTGCAGCCGGTGCTGGCCAGTGAACGAGATATTGTTGCTGCCCTTGACCGTTTTTATGGTTTTGAACTTTCCATTGACGGTATTCTGAAAGAAATCGAAACCGGTCACGTTGACTCGACCGCGGTTGTAAGTTCGCAGCAGAACCATACCCATCCCTTTGTCAGACTGGTCGATGCCATTCTGACGGACGCAGTCAAGCGCCACGCATCGGATATTCACTTTGAGCCGGAAGCAGGCTTTCTGCGTGTGCGGTATCGCATAGACGGTCTCATGCGCCAGGTGCGCAGTCTGCACTATCAGTACTGGCCGGCTATAGCGGTGCGGCTTAAGGTGCTTGCTGAACTTGATATAGCGGAAAGCAGAGCGCCGCAGGATGGACGTATGTCTTTTGCTATTGCCGGTGGCAATGTTGAGTTTCGAGTGTCTGCGTTGCCCACAGTACATGGCGAAAATATTGTGTTGCGAATTCTTGATCGTGAGAAAGGCATTGTGGCACTTGATTCACTTGAGTTTAGACAATCAGCTTTGCAGTCTCTGAACGCTCTGCTGGCGAGACCTGAAGGACTGATTCTGGTCACCGGCCCTACCGGCAGTGGCAAAACGACCACGCTCTATTCAATGCTGAGCAAAATCAGCAGTGAGCACACCAATATCATGACAATGGAAGACCCGGTTGAATACCCATTGCCGCTGCTGCGGCAAACGT
>CAYZVB010000162.1:3812-8481 GCA_964481315.1 uncultured Granulosicoccaceae bacterium | reverse complement strand
GTTAAAACTCGACTTTGCATCCGGTATTCGCGCCATTCTGCGGCAGGACCCGGATGTGATTCTTGTCGGAGAAATACGTGATCAGGAAACCGCAGGTATGGCACTGCGCGCCTCGATGACCGGGCATCAGGTTTTTTCTACGCTGCATGCCAACTCGGCACTCGGTGCGCTTGCGCGACTGCATGGTTTGGGCATTCGGAAGTCGGAAATTGTTGGAAACTTAATCGGCATTGTCGGGCAGCGTCTGGTTCGTAAGCTATGCAGTCATTGTAAGGTGGCGGTGAACAGCGATAGCACTAGTGTCGAGTTTCAGCAGTTCCAGGCTGTTGGATGTGAGCTTTGCGATCATCAGGGCTACGCCGGGCGTCTTGCGCTGCTTGAGGTCTTAGCTATTGATGATGACATCGAGTCATGTTTTCTGGCGGAAGCCAGCCCCGCTGAATTATTGGAGGCGGCAACAGGTAACGGTTTTGAACCGATCGCAAGCGATGCCATTGACAAGGTTCGTCAGGGTTTAACTTCGTTTGAGGAGGCATCACGGGTGGTGAATTTATCGACAGTAAAAAGTGGAGTTCCGGTCGAGTAACAGGCGGTGAGGCGCCTGGCTGTATAGCGGAAGTTGAAGCCAGGGTAGAAGTAAAAGGTAGAAGTTGAAGTATGAAGTATTTTTCTTACAGAGCAGTGGATCTATCCGGTAACGTTTCTACCGGAACCGTATCAGCGGAGGATGCGCTGGAAATCGCATCGCTGTTGTCTGCCAGTGGAAAGTCTCTGTTAAGTTGCAGACGCACTTATCGCATCGGTATGCACTCTGGCGGCAAATGGAACCGTCGTGACCTTATCGACTTTATTTTTCACCTTGAGCAACTGGTGACTGCCGGTATTCCTCTGCTTGAAGCGCTGGAAGAATTCAGGCGTGCAGCGGATAAGAAAGCCGTATCAACGGTGACAGGTAAGCTCATTGCAGATATCGATACCGGTAAAAAATTCTCCGAAGCCTGTGCCGGCCACCCCGCAGTATTTAGTCCACTGGTTGTCGGCTTGCTTAGTGTGGGTGAGCAAAGCGGCACGCTTGATAAGGTACTTCGCGATCTGGGGGAACTACTCAAATGGCAGGATGAAACGGTATCGCGCGTCAAGCGGGTAATGATGTACCCGGCGTTCGTAGCGGTGGTGCTGTTAGTGGTTATTGTTTTTGTGATGACGTGGCTGGTACCGGGGCTGATCTCGTTTGTGAAGTCCGCCGGAGCGGAACTCCCGTGGCACACAAAAGCACTGCTGGCTACTTCAGATTTTATTAGCGCATACTGGCGAATTATCGGTGCGGCCGTGGCCGTGGGTTATGTTGGTGTGATGGTGTTGCTAAAACGCAGTTCAACGGCGCAGCTTCGATTTGATGCACTGGTATTGAAGCTTCCGTTAATCGGCGCAGTTTTGTTTAAGATCAAGCTGGCTCGCTTTTCCAGATGCGTTGCCATGATGTACGGCGCCGGTATCAGCGTCATAGATACCTTAAAGCTCAGTGAAGCTGTGGTTGACAACAAACTGCTCGGCAGCAATCTGCAACAGATCAGAGCAGAAATAAGCGCCGGTAAACCTTTGTCAGACAGTTTTGCCGGATGCGCCGTTCTGCCACCGATAGTCAGTCGTATGGTGCGGGTCGGTGAAAGCACCGGTGCGATTGACAATGCGTTTAATCAACTGGGCTATTTCTTTGATCGGGAATCAAGAGAATCTATCGAGAAACTGGAGCAGGGTATTGGCCCTGCAATGATAGTAACCGTCGGCATCATCATGATGTGGGTGGTGATATCGGTAATCGGTCCGATCTACGATCTTGTATTCGGAATGAGTGGGCAGTTCTAATGCGGTACGTTCTATTTATCAGTGCAGACAGTGTGACTTCATATGCGGTCGGACGCTCGGGTTTTGATGCGCCGGTGATCTTTCACCACCAACCCGACAGCCATACGCGGTTTGGTGAATACCTGCTTGAGCGCAAGGACAGCACGTTTTCAGTAGTACTTGATTCTCAGGATGAAGAACACTACAGCGAAATGGTGCCACTGTTACGCGGACGTGATCAGGCACGAGCCGTTGAACAGGTAGTAAAGCGTGCTGACGCCCGGGGTCCTTATCTGAGTTGTGTGAGCCGTGATTTTTGTCAGTCGGAAACTACCGGTAGTAATAGTGATACAACGGCTGTAAGGAAGACACTGGTTACAGTTCCTCATATTGGAGCGCAGAATGACTGTAGGCACTGGTTTCAAATGCTCGACAGCCACGGCACATTGATTGATGCCGTGTGTCCATTGTCGCTACTGGCGCAACAGGTACTGTCAAAGCTGCAACCCGATGTATCGCTGTGCGTTTTGCGGTTACATCAGAACGAATATCGTGTAATCGGATTTCGCGCCGGACTGCCTGTCATTAACAGGCATCTGAATAATACAGACATTGGTGCTGATTCTTTGCTCGCCGAGCTCAACAAAACCCGCGACTATTTGCGAAATTATCAGATTCGCGACGCTGCTGTCAGTCTGCCTGCTCACAGTGAATCCCGATCTAGTAAGGACGACACCACGGAACCCGCGCTGCTAATCGGACTGGTGTCATCGGAAGTAAGACAGGTGCTCGAAGCCGGTGGTGTGCAGGTACTCTCAGAGCATCGGCTATACAAGTTATTGCCCCATCGCAACCCGACCGCTTCGTTTGCGATTGAAATGATGGTGGCGTTAATGATCGACAGAAAGGTCAGATCCTCAACCCGGTATCGCGGAAACTACAATTCGCACTTAACGCGCCGAAAAACAAGGCACAGTATGCTGGCCGGTGTGGTGTGTTGTCTTGGTATGTCTGCGTTTGCGACGACGGCGGCAGTGAAGGTTGACGGCCGCTACAGTAGCCTGCAAACCCTGGTAGAGTCGCAGCGCGAAACATTGCAGGCTCTGGCGGTGCCGAATATTGAAAGTGCAGTTGAAGATTTATCCAGAGTTGATGCGCTCCGACAGTCCCTGCGCCTTGCACAACAAATGGAATCTGTAATGCAGGTGACGCCACTTCATTTTCTGTCACCGTTTGCCGGTGACTTGTCGCAGTATCCGGAAGTAAGCATTACCGGGGTGCAGTGGTCATCACCCGACGTCGGTGGACTTCAACCGGCGGTACTTCAACCCGGTCAGGTCCGGGCCGAGGGGGTGGAAGCTGTTGCAGGTTATGACGCCAGTGTCACCGGCTATCTCAGGTTTGCAGACGGTGAGATTACAGAAGCTGTTGAACGCTTCAATAGTTTTGTACGTCTACTGAAACGCTCTGAAAGATATCACTCGGTTGAGGTAATTGAAGCCCCGTTTGGGATCAGTGATCAGTCTACTACCTACAACCAGGCATCATTTGATGGCACCGCTGTCTTTCACATCGCTGTGCAGGTTTCGGGGGAAGGGTATGAGTCAAAAAAGTAGGCACTTGTTTGTACGGAACCTGTTCGCAGGTAGTTTAATTTGCTGCTTTGCGGTGGTATGTGGTTGTGCTTACTATAGTTACAGTGCGCACCAGAGCTATCAGCGCTTAAGGCTCTCACTTGGTAATGAACTGAAACACACTTATTCAGAGCTCGATGATTCAGCGTTCCTGCGCAATTCCGCAGAGCAGCTCACGCACTATCGAAGTACCGGAATTCTTGGTAAGCAGGAAAAACTGCATTGGATACAACTGCTGACTACGCTGGCAGAACAGGTGCCAGTTGAGGAGTTTCACTTTGAAATGAGCCCGGCCACTTTGCAACGGGCTGGATCTGTCGAGGTGCATCGTGTGGATATTTCGCTGCGTGGGCTGTTAGCGCATGACGGTCTGCTGGAGCGGTTTTTTATATTGTTGTCGGAACAGGGCGTGGGTGCTTACAGTATCCGGCAACTCGAGGTGGAATCCCTCAGTTCTGTCGGTAGCCTGCAAGCCGGAGAGTTACCCGGTCTTGAAATGACGGCACAAATCAGTTGGTATTCGCTAATGCCAGCGGACACTTCGACGGGTGTGGCGCTATGAGTCGTGTGATATTGCCTTGCCTCGCGGTGTGTACATTTACTGTCGTCATGGCCTGTAAAAACACCATGGCGCAATCTGCCTTTGCAGGCAACCGCCTGTTTATGTCGGCCGAAGAGCGTGTACTTATCGACGCACAATTGTCGAGTGCTGATAACACGGCTGAGTCTGGCAACGAATCCGTGGTTGAGAAGCTCGAAGTGATCCCTGACAGCACGCAGCAGGTGCCGCGATATCGGTCTATGGTGTTGAACGGATTGGTGGTCAGGCCTGATGCCAATGCGGCTATAGTTTGGATCAACAGCAAAGCGCAGTTGCAAAGCGTGCCGGTTGATCCAGTGAGTCAGCAGGTACGAATTCGGCGTTTAGGTAACGACTACATACTGTCGCCTGGCGAAAAAGTTCGCTACCAGCTACCGCGAGTAAAGTCTGATGGATAACCTGTTCGTACCGTCTGCAAAATTGCGCCAACGCGGGGCAGCATTAATAGTATTGATGTGCGGTTTGCTGTTACTTACCGGCGTTGGGGTCATTGGCGGGCAGTTGGCTGCAACAGTGAAGCAACAGAGCCGAAATGACGTGACAGAGTCGCTGGCGCGGGCAAGGCAGGCGTTGTTGAGCTATGCAGTAA
>CAYZVB010000162.1:0-3802 GCA_964481315.1 uncultured Granulosicoccaceae bacterium | reverse complement strand
CGCTGGTACCGCACGGCCGTCCGGCGCTCCGATGTGGTAGCAATGCCATTGGGTTTTTGCCATCGGTCTGGAACCGCAGCGGCAAAGAGTTAGAAATTGACCACCGTGAGTATTTTCTTGACCAAAACCTCTGGTACGCAATTTCTGCGGACTTTCGCTATAACCCTTCGTATAACAAGCTTAACCCTGACACTCACGGTGAGTACTTAAGCGTTAACAGTCGGGACGACATTGTTGCCGTTGTTATCAGCCCGGGTGCAGCACTACCCGGCCAGTTACGTAACAATGTCACCTTTAACCCGTCTCTGTACCTTGAAGGCGACAACGCGGATTTTGATCGACTGTTTGAGATTGATCACGCCGGTAATGATCAGCTGGTTTTCATTTCCCGCGACGAGCTAATGCCGTTGATAGAACGGCGAGTACTCGGTTTTGTGCGCGACTGGCTTATTGAATATTACGCCGCATATGGTCACTACCCATTCGCTGCCAGACTCGGTGACCCGCTGGCCGCCTGCGAACAGGGGCTGACCGTTGGTGTGGTGTCGATGACACGCGGTAATTGCGTGCAGGAAGCCTTTGGTGAACTGTTTGGTGCAAATATACCGAAAGGTCGTCAGATTAATCAGACCTGGTTTGGCAACTACGACTGGGCAGAGTTTATTTTTTACCAGGTAGATCCATCATGTGTTCCGACATCGAGTGAACCCTGTATGGGGCCAACCCCTGTGCAGTCGCAGCTGCAGGTGGATGGAAGTCCTGCAGAGTTTTTATTAATCAGCACTGGCGCGGCAATTACTTCTGCACACCTCGGTCAAATGCAGGATCGACTCAATCACCCGGCCGATCTGTCCAGCTATCTCGATACGTCAGAGCTGGTTAATGCCGGATCTGTATATGATTTCGCGCACCTGTCGTCTGTTCAGGCGTCCAACGATCAATATCTGGTGATGCGCTAGATGCATCGTTTCAGCGGCAGGGCAATGGCAGGCTTTTCTCTACTGGAAGTGGCGATGGTACTGTTAATCACCGGAGCGTTACTTGGCGCAATGCTGCAACCTTTTGGTGCACAGATGGTAGAGCAGCAACGGTCGGAAACCATGCTGAAGATGTTGCAAATTCAGGATGCAGTGCTTGGTTATGCAATGGCCAACAGCCGGTTGCCGTGTCCGTTGCAGAACAGTTCACAGCCACAGGGCAATTGTGGTGCAACGCAAGGCATGGTGCCCGCAGCGGTGCTTGGTGTCGATGGGAATTTCGATGAAAATGGTTTTCTGGTTGACGCCTGGGGAGTTCCGATTCGTTACAACGTGACACTGAGCGACGCTGATGCTGACGGTATAGCAGACTTCACGCTTGTGCATGGTATGCAAACAGTCGGTATGCAGACGCTACAACCGGACCTGGAGGTTTGTGATACGGCATTAGCCTGTGCGCAGTTGCGGGCTAATCAGTTGCCTGTTGTCATTATCTCTACCGGGGCAAACGCTGCGCCCAGGTCTGATGATGAACGGGAAAATACCGACGGAGATAACCGGTTTGTGAAACGTGACCTCGATGAGGCAGGAGCAGATCAGTTTGATGATTTACTGTTATGGGTTTCAGAAAATTCTCTGTATACCCATATGATTCAGGCGCGTGTACTCCCGTAACAGCAGTTAAAAATTCAGGGAAGTTGTATTAACAGGAAATATTTAACGTGAAGTCAAAGAGGTAGTAAGTAATGAAGAAGTACCAAAGTGGATTTACACTGATAGAGATCGCCATTGTTTTGTTGATCATTGGTTTGTTGCTGGGCGGGGTCATGAAAGGCCAGGCGTTGATTAACAGCGCAAGAGTCCGTGCAATTGCAAACGATTTATCCGGTATTGAAGCGGCCTGGGTGTCTTTCAGAGACCGGTATCGGGCACTGCCGGGGGATTTTCCGCGGGCGTCGACGCATATTGTTGCCGGTGCTGTTGATGGTAATGCCAACGCCATTGTTGACAGCGCGGCTGAGGCCGGTGCGGTATGGCAGCATTTGGCCAGTGCCGGTTTTATTAGTGGTAACTTTGATGGCAGTGCGGTTGCGTCGTTAAATACCACCGCCTGTGTTGAGCAGACTTGCCCACTAAATCCGTTTAACGGGTTTTATAAAATCAGTAACACGCAAAATGGTCTTGGCAGTAGTACGCTTTCTCACGAGCTTGCCACTGGCGGCAACATTCCGGTGGCCGTTATGTATGAACTTGATTTAAAAATCGATGATGGCAAGCCCGATTCCGGCAGATTCCGGGCGTACGATCAGTCACCGCATAATGCCTGCGTTGCCGGTACTGAGTGGGATGTGGTAACCGGTCACGCGGATTGTGCAGGGGTGTTGCAGCTGCCTTTGTAGCTTGCAATTAGGTTTTTCTGCACAACAGGTCGGGAAATGCCCGGCCTGTTTTACTGGCTTTTTGTTAACTGCAGGGCTTACTGGTACTTTGCACGAGTATCCATTTGATTAAGTCGCGATGGTCTTCAAGCATTAGCGCCTGCTTTTTAGACAGCGTGACAATTAAAAACGGGCTAGCCTCGTTAATCAGCTTTTCAATTTCCTGTTTAACTGAGCTACGCACGTCGCTGCCCCAGGGCTTTCTGTCGAGGAGTTGCTGCAGTTGCGCGAAACCGTTTGCTCCTTCGTGGAAAGCGGCAGTCACAATAATCTGTTCGTTGTCTGACAATGCCATTAGGCATTTATTGTTAGACAAGTGCTGAGCGTCCCTATTTTGGGCGAGTACGGCCGGAGTTGCGGTGACGGTAAGTAACAGCAGGGCGGCTGGCAGGGTTTTTATCATAAGTAATACCGTAAAGATCTGGTTTGGACTTGTTTGTGGCGAGCAATCTGGTGTGTGATGACTCAGTGTATATCGTAGTCCTTGATTTTGCGGGTTAGCGTGTTGCGGCCCCAGCCAAGTAGTGCTGCGGCGTCCTGCCTGCGGTTGCCGGTTTGCTCTAATGCACATTCGATTAGCGTTTTTTCAAATTGCTCGGTAGCCTCACGCCCGATAGGCTTGTCTTGTTGCATGGCCTGTCGTGCCCAGTTTCGCAGAGCATGGGTCCATTCGCTACTGCCGGTGTGGTTTTCGGTGGTGGTTTTTTGCGCAAGATCGTCCGGCAGATCAGCAATGCCAAGTTCACGACCGGATGCCATCACAGTGAGCCAGCGCGCCAGATTTTCCAGCTGCCGGACATTGCCCGGCCATGGCAGGGTTTTCAAAAAATCGTCAAGTTCGGGGGATGAGGTTTTTGCTTCGCTGTCGAGTTCCTGTGCCGAGCGTTTAAGAAACGCTTTTAACAACAGTGGAATGTCTGAAGCACGATCACGCAGTGCCGGCGCCATGATGCGAATAACATTGAGACGATGGAACAGATCCTCACGAAACAGTTGTTGATCTACCAGCGTTTCAAGGTTCTGGTGCGTGGCAGCAATGATGCGTACATCGACCTTAATAGACTTGCGCCCGCCAACGCGGAAAAACTGGTTCTCAGACAGCACGCGCAGTAGTCGGGTTTGTAACGGTGCGGGCATGTCACCAATTTCATCAAGAAAAAGTGTGCCGGTGTCGGCTTGTTCAAAACGACCGAGACGTTGATCGGTAGCGCCGGTAAAAGCGCCTTTTTCGTGGCCAAACAGTTCTGACTCCATTAAGTCGTGTGAAATCGCGGCCATGTTTAATGCTATAAAGGGCTGCTCTGAACGGGCGCTGTGTTCGTGCAGTGCTCTGGCGATAAGTTCTTTGCCGGTGCCGGACTCGCCGTTAATGAGTACGGTGGTGTT
>CAYZVB010000161.1:0-12173 GCA_964481315.1 uncultured Granulosicoccaceae bacterium | reverse complement strand
CTGCGGGTATGGTTCCATGATTAACGACACCAGACATTCCTGCCCTTCAAGTGACAACGATTGCTCTGCCCAGGTATATAGTGTGTTCCACGGATTACTCTGCCAGTCGAGCGTTTTGATGTAAGTGCCAAGCCGAGCAAGGTCTTCACGCAACTCAACTATTTTTTGCTGCTGCAACTCGTGGCCGGTATGCCATTCATCGACACATTGTATTTGTCTGGCAAGGTGGGTCTTAAAGCAATCTACTTCTGCGACACCGGCAGATGGTTGTTGCCTCACTCTGTGCAGTGCTGTTTCGCGAGCAAGAATCCAGTTATTTAGAAGCGTTGGGTGATTAACGATAAACGGCGCCATACCAAGCCCCGTTGAGTTACCAATGCCGAGCCTGCGTTTGATGTCGGGCGCGAGCGTGACCGCCTGCTGCGGGTTATCAGCTGCTGCCAGGTGTTCGACAATATCGGTACTGAATGCACGAATCATGTACACGCCGAGTAGTTCGGTTTGAAAAGGTGCGGCAAACTCTTCGCGACCAGCAAGAAAGCGACGATCACAGGCACCAAATTTACCCGACCCGTACACCGCTGTGGTACGCATTAAATAACCGACCTGATCAAGCTCGGCGATGTCCGGCTGCTCACCTGCGGCAAGCTTTTCCCGCACGTAATTAAACAGTCGCACAGAACGGTTGGCACGCGAAAGCGACAGTTCAGTACCACTGACCCTGCCCGCCTCCTGCAGCGGCACGTTGGCAGCCAGCCGGTCGATGTCGTGCTGTGAAGGGATACCATCGAACAGTGTAAAGGTGGCATCCCATTCTTCTGCAATCACCCGGTCCGACCGTTTGGCGGGGTCGAGGTCGTTAGCAAAGGCTATCAGGCTATAGATTCGCTCCGGTCCCTGTGCTGTATATACCGCCACCCCCACGCCGTTAGCGTCGACCTCCCAGCGGTTACGACTGATCTGCCAGTTTTCACGATGCAGGCGGCGCAGTAACACGCGCATAAAAGACAGCCGCGACTGATGGAACGCGCCCAGCCGCGCCAGCCGCATGACCTGCATTGGTGTACGCATTTGCGGTGTCGGGTTTGCTACAGAGTCTGATTGCCGGCTCAATTTAATATGCTCCGTCGTGGTAACGGTTGATTGTAATCCGAACCGCGGCAGGTGTCTGCCAGACAACGCCGCATACTGATATTTACGACAGGATACCGCGTGCACCTGATAAAAACCTCTGCGCCGGACAGCAGCGACAGGCTACACTCCGTGCGATGACTGCCTATTCTTTTTTGAGTTCCCTGCGTAATCACTGGTATTGCCTTCGTCACGGACAAAGTGAAGCCAACGTGCAGCACCGCATCGCCAGCGACCCGGCACGAGCCGTTGAAAACTTCGGCCTGACCGCCACCGGGCGTCAACAGGTGACTGACCGGTTTTCGTCGCCGCATGCGCTGAACAGCGAAACGCGGATTTTCTGCTCCAACTTCAGGCGTGCTCACGAGACTGCACAGTTAGCGGCAGAATGCCTCGACAGCTGCAATACAGTGACTATCGATACCCGCTTGCGGGAGCGCTACTTCGGTGACTACGAAGCAGATTCGGCAGACCTCTACGACACGGTATGGCAGGCAGACAAACAAGACCCGCAGCAAACGCTGAACAACGTCGAATCTGTAGCGTCAGTCGCCGACAGAATGTGCGACCTGATCAAATCCGTTGACACAGAGTTTAATAATCAGACGCTATTGATAGTGTCACACGGGGACCCGCTGCAAATACTTGAGTGTTGCTTTCGCGGCGCAGACATTGCCACACATCGCGAACTGCAGCCGCTGCAGACAGCAGAACTGCGGTTTTTATCGGGGTTTCCTGAAAATCATTCGCAGCCTATGGGCTGACTGTCACGATCGGATATCTACAACTGCTCTACACTCTTTCAAAAAATATAAGACACAACTTAATGACACCCGATTCTGAAGACTTATGGTTTTTGCCACTGGGGGGCTGTGGCGAGATCGGCATGAACTTTAACGTCTACGGACACGACGGCAAATGGCTAATCATCGACTGCGGCCTGACCTTTAGCGACACCCCCGATGAGAACGGCAAAACCGCCGGCCAGCGCCGCCATGTACAAATGGCAGACCCTTCATTCATTGCTGAAAAAAGCGACGATATCGTCGGTATGATCATCACTCATGCCCATGAAGATCACATCGGTGCAGTTCAGTATTTATGGCCGCAACTGCGTTGTCCGATATTCACCACTGCTTTCACCGCCGCGATACTTTCCCGCAAACTTAGCGAAACAAGTTTTAAACAGGACGTGCCGGTTCGTGTTGTTGAATCCTCCGACCGCATTGATATCGGTCCGTTTAATGTGGAATGGATAGGCATGACCCACTCGGTTCCCGAGCCTCACAGCCTGTTGATTAAAACGGCTGTTGGTACGGTATTGCATTCCGGTGACTGGAAACTCGACAGCACACCAGTGGTTGGCAAACCGTTTGACATAGATCGCTGCAAGGCAATGGCGAATGAACACATCGATGCCATCGTCTGTGACTCAACCAATGCCAATGTCGCAGGTCGTACTGAATCTGAAGCAGCACTGTACCCGGGGCTGAAACAACTGGTTAAAAACGCCCCGGGCCGGGTGGTGGTTACCTGCTTTGGCAGCAACCTGGCACGGGTGGCAACACTGGCGCGCATTGCAGAAGAAACCGATCGTCATCTCGGCCTGCTCGGGCGCTCCATGCTCAACATGGTCAGCGCCGGTCGCGCCACCGGTTTGCTGCCGGTGAACGATGTCAGTGTCGACTCTAAACATCTGGGTTACCTGCCTGCAGAAACCGTACTGTTGCTTGCTACCGGAAGTCAGGGAGAGCCAAACACCGCACTCCATCGCCTAAGCACCAGTACCTTTCGCGACATGGAGCTGCAGGCAGGCGATACGGTTATTTTCAGCTCGCGGGTTATTCCGGGTAATGAACTGAGCGTCGAGGCACTTATTGCGCGACTCGAAGCCATGGATGTGACCGTCATTACCGAAAAACGCAGCGCACTGCCCATTCATGCCTCCGGCCACCCGGCCGCTGATGAACTACGCACGATGTACGAATGGACCCAACCCGATGTTGCCATACCGGTGCATGGCGAGGCAGAACATTTACAGGCCAATGTACAACTTGCCAGTGAAGCGGGTATCAGCCGCCAGCTGTGTGGAGAAAACGGTGATCTGTTTATGATTGCCCCTACCAAAGCAATTCGACGCAATGCGTTTCCGGTCGGCCGCCTGGCACTGCAGGGCAGCAAGCTGGTTCCCGTTACGTGAAGGATCTGACAGAAGGCTCTGTTTACCGGCACCTGATAACGCTTTCAATTCCCGCCGCACTCGGGCTGGTTTTTAACACGCTGTATAACCTGACCGACTTCTGGTTTGCCGGTAAGTTGTCTGATCAGGCGCTGGCTGGTGTATCTATCGCAGGCAGTGTTTTTTTCCTTATTATCGCCATTGGTGCAGGCATGCAGGCCGGCACCACTGCGATGGTGGCTTCTGAAGTTGGCAAAAAACACATGGATAAAGTTGCCGACTGGGTAGACCAGGCGTCCGGGCTCGGGTTACTGATTGGCGCACTTAGTCTGACCGTGGGCTATATCATCGCCGATGATCTGATTGTTCTACTGGGTGCCGAACCCGATATTGCACCACTTGCCCGTGAGTATGTGGTTATTGTGTTGCTGGGCAACTTTGCCTTTGTGCTGATGTCTGTAGCCGCCGGCGCACTCATGGCGCTGGGTGATACCAAGTCTAATCGCAACGCACTGGCTGCCGGCTTCTTTGCCAACTTCGCCCTTAACCCGCTGCTGACTTTTACATTGGGGCTGGGTGTTACCGGCCTGGCATTGTCTACCGTCATTATAAAAATCTGCTCTGCTCTTTACCTGTATTACGTGCTTAAAAAAACACTCGGTCGCTACAGCAAACCTGCATTTAACCTTTCCCGATGGCGGGAGCTTGCCGCACAGGTACTACCCGCGAGCTTTAACATGCTTACGATCATTCTCGGTGGTTTTATTACCGTGTATTTTATTGGCAGGTTCGGCAGCGAACACGTTGCCGGTTACGCGGTCGGTTTACGACTTGAGCAAGTGTTATTACTGCCGGCACTCGGATTGTTTAACGCGGTAATGGCGATCATTGGGCAGAACTACGGGGCGGAAAACCATCACCGGATACTCGAAACATATAAAAAGGGTCTGTTAATCGGGCTTGGCATATCGATCCTCTTTATACCGGTAATGATATTTCTTTCGCCCGCGCTAATGAGTTTCTTCAGCAGCAACCCCAACATTATCAACACCGGCGCCACTTACCTGCGCATAGATGCACTGGCGTTTTTTGCCTACGTGGTACTGTTTATCAGTGTCGCCAGTCTGCAGGCGGTAAAGCAACCGTTGTTTCCGATGTTTCTGGGTATATTCCGCCAACTGGTACTACCGGCAGGCATTAACACGGTACTGATCGTGGTGCTCGGGTTACCGATGATCTCATTGTTCTTTACGATTGTGAGTGTAGTTATTGTGAGTGCTGTGGTATCTCACTGGTACACCTACAGACAGTTGCGGGCGCTGCCGGAACGTGAAGCAACAACTGAATTACCCTAAAATCTCCCCAATACTGTTTCGACCCGAATGAGACTTTGAAACGCCATACGGTATCCGTTGTCTGCGTTCCACGTAACACCGGGCCAGAACTCGTAAAAAAACCACTTGCGACGGAAGTTGTGCCGGAAGCGGAATCTAACCGCTGTACCGCGATAATGCTCGGTGTCCTCACCATTTAAGCGGGTGGTATAACTCCCCAGCAGCTCCAGTGCGAGTGCACGTTTTTCATCGATATCGGCGTACAAGCCAATGGTTTCACTGATTAACGCACCATGGCGGTCATCACGCCATAACACATCTGTTGAGCCGCGAAGCACCAGAGAGTCCCGTTCATCGAGTGTGCGACTAAGATCGTAACGCAGGCGGTTCTCAAAGCCCGATGATGAATACTGATACAGACTGTTGGCAAACTTACTGTGAAAGCCTTTGTGACGACCGGCAGTGTTGTCAGCGGATTTGCCATGCCGGTAGTCGAACGCCAGGTTAATTCTGCCGAACATTTGTACTTTGTTATCGCGCCAGCGGGCACCGAGATCAAAATTCACATAGCCGTGGTCTCTTGCCTGGCGAATAAAGCGCAGCGCAAACGACAGGCCGTCAGTATTACTGCCTGTGCCCTGGGTGTTTTGGTCAGTGACCTTAAGATCTTCTTCTGTACTGATTAACAGACGCAAACGTTTTTCAGAACGCGGCAGCACAGCACGTACTTTTATGGTGCCTTTTAGTTCAGAACGGTCGTTACCGTTTTTGGTGAGATCAAAGCGCAGCTTTGCAGTACTGCCCGGCACATATTCAACCGGTTCGCCACCACCAATGGTATCGTCAATCTGGTAGATAAACCGGTTGAAACTTTCACTGACTAATGAATGCGTTCTGTCGACAATTCCAGTAGTGGATTCCACGACAGAAGGTTTGGTTTCCGTTACTTTGGCCTCTGTTACGTTGGCCTCTGTTACATCAGCAATTCCCGAAGTGTCTTTGCGCTTTTCAGCACCGGCGATCATCGGCTGAGTCAGCAGTAAGGCAGGCAATAACAACAGCAGTCGAATGCTCACTGCGCTATAACGCCAGCAGTAGTGGCACAAACACTAATACACCACACACGACGGCACACACACTGGCCAGTGCGACAGCAAGACAGGCAACATCTTTAGCCTTACCAATCAGCGGGTCGTGCTCGGGGCACAGCTTGTCAGCCAGATTCTCTATTGCGGTATTGATTGCTTCGGTAATCCACACCAGCGAGATCACCAGCGTCAGCACCAGCCAGTCGACTTTACCTGCACCGAGTACGATTGCAGCAACCACCACACAAGCAGTTGCAAGCAAATGGATTCGTGCGTTGTGCTCTTCACGCAGCATAATTTTCATGCCGCTGACAGCAGCGGACATGCTTTTGATTCTTGCAGACACAGTAAACTTTTCAGCCACGAATCACCGCCGTTGCAATATCGCAGGCGAATCCACTCACTTCGTGTGGAGAATCGAAGTAGCGTACCGGCACTGACAATGTTTGCATGTGGCCGGGGGCGGTTTCCGGTTTGCCGTCGACGCGCCTTATGAGTATGCCCTTCACCTGTTGCGGGCACAGTGCCGCCACCTCGGCATAGACTTCCGGGTCACGTTCACCGCTGTCACCAACCAACAGAAAGCGACGCTGCGGAAAGCGTTCGATAATGTCGACAATAGCGACAACGAACCAAACGGATAGTGCCGGCTAAGCATTGGTGCCAGCGACGGATACAACTGCCACGGAGACGCAGACACATAGTGGAAACAGGCCCCCAGTTGCTGCAGCTGCTGATACAGCCCGGGCATGCCCTCCACCACCTTGTAATCGTCAAAAAAGAAACCTTTAACCAGTTGCTTTTTGTCGGTGACATTGCTGATTTTGATGGTGTCGTCAATGTCGGAAATTACGGACAAACCGTGTTCACCAACCAGCTGTACCCTGCCAGCACTTCGATGATCTGCATGGTACTCGATGACTGCACCTGCTTGTGCTTCAGTCTGGTAATCAACACTGAACCGGATGTGTCCGTTCGGCGGGCTTCGGGGTGACGCAAAGGTACTGTCACCAATGGTCAGATTCAGCCGCTTGTTCATTTCCCGGTCCGCCATAAACCAGTTGAGCCTCTCGCGAAACCGAGGTGTGGGCGGCTGATCTTCGACGACATCGAGCAGGTCCAGCGCGGCCAGTGTACCGTGATGCCCCAGCCGCCGACTCCATGTGCCCTGCTCGAGCTCGACCACCCAGGCATGCATGGGCACCCGCCAGACACCGGCGCGAATTCGCGCAGCACTTTGCGGAAACAACACAACGGTTTCATCAGGCTCCAGCGGCTCACCATGGCGCAGGCCAAGCCAGTTGTTCTTTAAGAGTAGCCGGAGATGCGCAAACAGGTTGATAAGCAAGCGCCCCTTCATGGGAGAATCTGTGCTCCTAAACTCACTTTGTTAGCACTAAACATTATCTGACTCCGATGCATGAGCGACACACCCGCCGCTCCCTGCAGGCGGGCTGACTATCGTGCTGTATCACCGGCACAATTTCAATTATCTGCTGAGTGCAAAACCGGATTGTCATGCACTTATGACCTATTGCGGAATGGTGTCGATATGCGTCGTCTATATCAGTGATCTAGTCCGGCACGCTGTGCTGAAGGCTGCAATACTCACTGCACCTGAAACCTGGATACCTGAGTACAGAGTCACTACCTGATAATTACGATAAACGTGCATAAAGACACGTTATACTAACGGCCACCCGACTTACGGACACTGTGATGGCCCGATTTAATCTGCCCGAACCTAAAGCCGATCCGTTACTGGAACTGATCGGTCGATATCGCGCCGACACTCGACAGAACAAGATTGATCTTGGCGTCGGTGTGTACCGCAACGACAACGGCGAAACACCGGTACTCGCTGCCGTCAAAGCGGCTGAAGCGAAATTGCATTCTGATCAGAACAGCAAAAGCTACCTCGGTTTAACCGGTGACGCAGATTTTGTTGATGCCTATGGCAAAGTTATTTTCGGTCAGTGTGATCACTCAGTGTCTGGTGCACAGGCTCCGGGTGGCAGCGGCGCTCTGCGACTGGCAGCCGAAGTGTTTAAAACCGCCTACCCCGACAACACGCTGTGGATAGGCGTGCCGACGTGGCCGAATCATTTGCCGCTAACCGAGTCTGCCGGTGTTAACACCCGCACTTATGAATACTTTAATAAAGACACACAAGCCGTACAGTTTGATCAAATGCTCAGTGCCATCGACTCTGCAAAACCGGGTGACGCCGTACTGCTACACGGCTGTTGCCATAACCCGACCGGTGCAGACCTGACAGACGATCAGTGGCAGCAGGTGGCACAGTTACTTGCCGAAAAAGAACTACTGCCGATTATCGACATTGCCTACCACGGACTTGGTCGCGGCCTTGAAGACGATTTAGCAGGCACCCGCCTTGTAGTGAAGCACAACCCGCAAACACTGGTGGCGGCCAGCTGTTCAAAAAACTTTGGACTCTACCGCGACCGCGTTGGGGCTGTGTATATTGCCGCCTCCGATCAACAACTGGCTAGCCGCTGTCAGGCGTTGTTTGGCCACATTGCCAGACGCATGTATTCAATGCCACCTGATCACGGTGCCGCTGCGGTGCGTATTATTTTGTCCGACAGCAACTTGCGCGGTCAGTGGCAAAATGAGCTCGACACCATGGTTAGTCGCATTGTTGCGTTGCGCAATGAAATTGCCAGTGCCGGTGAAGCGTTGAACCTTTCATTTGTGGCGGAACAACGCGGCATGTTTTCGTTACTGCCTCTGAACGCGCAACAGGTGAATGAAATGATCGATGAGCACGCGGTGTATCTGGCAGGTGACGGTCGTATTAATATTGCCGGCTGTCAGTTGGCGCAGGTACCGCAGTTTATCGATGCACTGAAGAAAGTCGGCTTTTCACATCAACCATAGCCACACTTCTCTATGTATAAATCGCGTTACCTTGTGAGCGCGGCACCACCGCCGGACTCAACGACGCAGAAGTCGCCTCCCTGCAATTGATCGGATAATGAATTTTCATCGAGTGGTGCAGAGTTAGCCAGCACCGCTTCGCTGTAGTCTTCCGAATTATCCAGTGGTGTGTAACCAAGTTGTGCGGCAGACTCATCGTTGTACCAGCTGCGGGTATTACCCGATACGCCGTAAATGGCCGAGAAATGCAGATCGGGATGTTGCAAACCGATATCGACTTGTTGTTGCAGATCACGCGGGCTAATCCACAAAGACAACCGTCTGCGATCAATGGGCCGGTCTGCAACATTACCTAAACGAATTGCCAGCGTTTTTATCCCGTACTTATCGGCGTATAAACTACCGGTCAGTTCGGCAAAACCTTTACTGACTCCGTAGCGTGAGTCAGGCCGCAACATTACTTCATTTTTGAGTGTTTGTTTACGCGGATAAAAACCGACAACATGATTACTGCTGGGGATAATAACTCGCTTAACGCCGTTGATTCTCGCCGCCTCATAAAGATTGATGGTGCCGCCAATGTTGTATTTCTGAATCGCCGGCCAGTCGTCTTCCTTGGCAATACCGCCCATGTGAATCACCGCATATGCATCTTTGGTAAGAGACAGCATCTGCTGCGCATCAGACACATCCGCTTCGACAAACGATTCATTGTCTGACAGTTCAGTGATTTCTTTTATGTCGGACAGTCGCAGATGATATTGCGAAGGCATGGTGGTTCGCAAAAAACTGCCGACAGAGCCGGCCGCACCGGTAATAACTATTGTTTGCATAGACACAGACTCTTAAAATTCCATTGAAGATCGTAATTTATCGCAGAGGGCTAACGGCTAACTACCGGTCCATACCGGCTTACGCTTTTCCAGAAAAGCACGTTTGCCTTCGCTGTGATCATCACTGCGATTGAGCAATAACTGCAGCTGCGCTTCCATAGATATAGTGTCTGATAACGTTAACTGCGCCGCGTCGCGTAACGCCTGCTTTGTATAACGCAGTGACAACGGCGCGCGATCGAGAAGCTCGTCAGCCATTTTCTCTGCAGTTTGCATTAGCTTGTTGTTATCACACACCCGATTGATTAACCCGTATTCAAGGCATTCATCGCAACCGAGCTTTTTTGCAAGCGCAATAACTTCGAATGCTTTCTTCGCGCCCAGGCTGCGTTGTAAATGTAAACTCAATCCACCGTCCGGAATCAGGCCCACAGCCGAGAATGCCTGATACAGGTAACCGCTCTGCGCCATCACAATCATGTCGCACGCCAGCGCCAGCGAAGCCCCCATACCAGCCGCTGCACCATTGACAGCCGCGATCCACACTTTCGGTGAATCGGCTATCCCAAGTAGTATCGGCTTGTATTCACGGTTAAGCCGTTGCTCTACTGTTTGCCCTGACGGGACTTGCTCCGAAAGATCTGCACCGGCACTAAACCCCCTGCCCGCACCTGTCAGTATGACAACACGCACTTCTTTATGTTGATCAAGCGAGTCTATGGCTGCCAGCAGTTCACTTCTTTGTTGCGCATTAAACGCATTCATTGCATCCGGGCGATTCAATGTTATGAGTGCACGACTGCCGGCTATCTCAGTCTCTATGGTTGATGTTTCATTCATTTTTTTATTATCGATTAAGTAACAAGTGTTAGTTTATTCATACACTTCGATGCTAACTCCTTTTGCGTAAACAAATTTGCCAGCGATACAAAAAGCTTCCTAAGTTGCATATAAATACACCGTCGGCGCGACATTAACAATTGGTAAGTACAGAAATTTTTGAGGCATCGCAAGATGCCGCCACACGCACAGACTGACGCTGCACGCACTCTTCCACCCCGTTAAAAACTTTGCGCCTGACTTGATGGCCAATTTTTAACGATGAGATCGATGACAGCCTCAGATACCGGTCTACATTCCACCCTGTATTCACACACAGTTAAGGTTTATGAACTTCCGCACATCATATCTGCTTACCGCTTGTTTTGTTGTTTCAGCCACAACATCAATTCTTCCCGATAACCAGGCTCACGCTCAGGCGCCCGTCTGCTCTTCTGCACAGGCAGACAGTGACGGTGATGGCTGGGGTTGGGAAAACAACCAAAGTTGTATTGTTTCCACAACAACGGGCAATACAAACACCGGCAACACATCAGGCCAGTCTTCCGGCATTGCGACTTGCCAGTCAGCAAACTCAGATCCCGACGGTGACGGCTGGGGCTGGGAAAACAATGCCAGTTGCCAGACAAGCGCTTCAGGCAATAACAGTAGCAATAACACGCAAGCCAACACTGGTACCACAACCACCACAACAAGCAACGGTACACCGGTGTGTACAACTACCGCTTCGGATGAAAACAACGACGGCTGGGGTTTCGAAAACGGTCAGTCGTGCATCGTAACAAACGCTACCGGCACTACATCGTCCGTGCCGGGCATTGCTACTGATCTGGCACCTCCACCGGTCGCTGCAGCTAACGCGGGTTACAGCAACGGACAACCTATTTGCTTAACCGATGCCAGCGATGTCGGTAACGACGGCTTTGGTTATGAAAACGATCAGACCTGTGTAGTGGTAAACGGAGTCACTGCAACACGTTCCAACCCGCTTTTAAATCAGCGCTCGTGCATTCCATGGCTTGAGATCGGCTATGGCAATTATCGCCTGCAAAACAACACCTGGAACGACAGTGATGTTTACTTCGATACCTGGTCGCAGTGTATCGAACTGACAGGTTCTGCCGGTAACTACGTAGCCAAGTGGGACTACAACTGGCTTGACCGTACAGAGGGTAACGAGTTTGCTGTGAAATCGTACCCGCAGGTGTATTACGGTCGCAAAACCGGCTACAACCTGTCGGGCTCTGTGGCCGAAACCGGATTACCGGCAAGCGTTAACAACCTTGAGCAATTCTGGGTAGATTTCGACTTCACCGAAACCGGAATTATGGAAAGAAACGTTGCGCTGGAATCATTCTTCCACACCAGCTGTGATGCAGAGTCATACAATAAGCAGTATGAAATGATGGTGTGGGTAGGTGTACCAACCATTCGCACGCCGGGCACAAAACTAACGACCGTTAATCTTAGTGGCTACGAGTGGGACGTGTACGTCAACCCGTCGCTCGGCTGGGCCTACATTGCGTTTGTTGCAACCACACCATTTAACCGCGGCACACTTGACTGGAATGCGTTTGTCGACTGGTCGCGCTTCCAGGGCCCGTCATTCGGTGCACCTTCAATGGTCAACAACGCCTGTATGGGTGCAATCGAGCTTGGCACCGAAACCTTCTGGGGTTCGGGTACTTTTACGCTTAATGAGTTCAACGTGCGTCGCCAGTAATACCGGCTGCATATCAGTATCACCAATAAAAAAAGCCCATCAACTGATGGGCTTTTTTGTTTTGCGCTACAACAGCAGATGTAATCAGTAAGTGCGATTAATCTTGTAGTTAGACAAGGTAAAGGTACCGGCACCGTGCCAGAT
>CAYZVB010000160.1:0-12194 GCA_964481315.1 uncultured Granulosicoccaceae bacterium | reverse complement strand
ATCAACTGGGTAGTTGACCTGGACATTCAGGGTTACTTTGATCATATGCAGCATGTGGAGTTCCCCCAGTTTAGTGGACACTGGGTTTAGGCTGCAGTAGCAGCGGTTGTGTTTTTTCTTCTGTACTGGATGGGGCTAGTGTAACCGAGTTTCGAATGCTTGCGCACTCGATTGTAGAATACTTCAATGTATTCAAATATGGATGCAGCCGCTTCGCGTCGGGTTTTATAGTGGCATCGGTGAATTAACTCCTTCTTGATTGTTGCGAAGAAACTCTCTGCCACTGCATTATCCCAACAATTTCCTTTTCGACTCATGCTGATTTTTATGTCAGGAGACAATTTCCTGCGGTAGTCCGTGGCAGTATAGTTACTGCCTCTGTCTGAATGGTGAATTAGACCTTTGGGTGGTTTTTGTTTGTTGATGGCCATCTGCAATGCGCTCAACGTTAGTTCTGTATCGTTGGTATCACTCATCGCCCAACCGACGACTTCGCGGTTGTATAAATCAATCATTGGTGCAAAATATAGCCAACCTTCATCGGTCCCTACATAGGTCACATCAGTAACCCATTTTTCATTGACGTCTGTGGCGCTGAAATCTCGTTCCAGCACGTTTTCAGCGACAGAATGAGCCGGATCGCTTTGGGTGGTGACACAACGCCAAGCACGCTTTGGGTGCGCTGACAGGCCGTTTTCACGCATTATTCGAGCTACCCTGTTTTCTCCAACCTGATACCCCAGATCCTTTAGTGCATCGTGTATGCGCGGGCTGCCGTAGATTTCTCGATGGGTTTTAAATAGCTCCTTGATGACTTCTAGCAACTTCGCATCATCCAGTTCGCGCTTACACGGTTTACGCTTACACCAGGCGTAATAACCGGAAGTCGATACCTCCAGCGCATTGCACAAATCTGTGACTGAGAAATGGGCCTTCTGTGCCGATATAAATTGGAATCTCACTGGGATTCCCTGGCAAAGAAGGCCGTCGCTTTTTTTAATATATCGCGCTCCGTTTTCAATCGCTTATTCTCGGCGCGTAACCGTTTCAACTCCTGCTGATCGGTCTCAGACAAGCTGTTTTGGGTCATTATCCCACTATTCGTTTTGTCGGCTTTAATCCACTTATGGACGGCTGACGGAGTTAAGTCCAAATCTCGACAGATCTGCGATATAGACTTATCACCAACACTGATTAACTCAAGCACTTTCTGCTTGTACTCGTCACTGTAGGTTCTGCGTTCTCTGCGGGTCTTTCGTTTTGCCATTGGGCACCTCTGGGAGCATTATCGCTCAGTTTGAGGTGTCTACCAAACCGGGGGAACTCCATTATTGATTGGCAGCCCTATCGTGCGCTTAGCGATCTTTTCGACACCAAACAAAAAATGGAAAAAACCCTGGACGAGATAGGCTTCTTTGCATGGAATTTCGAACAGGATAAAGGAAGAAGCTGGGAAGACGGTATCAAGTCTGCCGAAGCGACAATGCCGGAGCATGCGGAGATATTCCGATCATATCGGCGCGGCTTGGCACAGGCGCACAGTGATCTGATCCCGGGTACATCTGAGCTCATTGCGGAGCTGCATCAGAGCGGGGTCAATCTATTTGGCATCACGAATGCTGCGCGAGAGTCCTTTGAAGCTGTAAAAAGCGTGGCGCCAGCCGTCAGCCTGTTCGCAGACGTCGTTGTCTCGTCAGGTCACTTCATCACAAAACCAGATCCTGAAATTTACCATTTGTGTTCGCAGAGAAATAAGCTTACAGCTAAAGAATCTCTATTTGTTGACGACGTTGCATTGAATTGCGATGCCGCGAGGTCCGTTGGCATGCTTTCTCATCAATTTGTTAGTGCAGACCTGCTTAGAAGTGAACTGATTTCCCTGGGTGTTTTATAGGTAACAGCTCTCAATCTGTGAGTCTTACTCGGCTTTTCCGGAAGCACACACGGATTGATATCAGGGGTTTGTCTACTTTCCAGAATTTGTTCGACTGGGGTGTCTAAACCGACCAGTAGCTACTCATGATATGTTTGTTATAGGGAGGGTGTCCTGTTTCCGGTATTCCAATTTAAATAATTCTATTCCAACAGCTCAGCAATATATTTCTCTTTGAGTTTCACCAGTTCGCCGGTCTCTTTCATGGCGCGAATGGTCTCATCTAATATGGGAATGTAGTGCGCATTCTTTTCATGCAGATAGTGATACAAATCGTGATTCTGCAGTGGGGGCTTAACGATATGCAGGGGTTGCAGGTCAAAGTTCTTAATAAAGTAAAGACCGCTTATTCTCGATGTGACGGCTATATCTATTCTGCCAAATTCGAGCATATCAAATAGTTGTTTGGTTATATTCACTGCAACTACGCTTTCGATATCTCTTAAGCCCCATTCAGCATGTTTCATACCTCGAACCATACCGACGCGATAGTCTTTCAATCCCCGCCAACCTGTATCGGGTAAGACATCTGGTATTTTGGAAAACGCGGTGGATTCAAAAAACGTATACGGCGTAGGTACGCGGAGCAAAGTGGGGTACAACTCGCCGACCTTATGAATCCGTACCAATTCCCCGTCAATAAGGCCATTTGATGACTCGACGAGTGATCGCTGGGTGGGCATTGTCACGAAATCTAAGGGAATCCCGGCTCTCTTATATATCTCTTTTAGAACCTTCGAGTAGACCAGGCTACTCGGTGAGTTTTCGAGTACGGAGATTGTTAATGCTGAAACTTTCTGACTGCCCAGTACGAACAAAATACAAATAATACTGCCTATTGCTTTCATCTAAAGTACAAATTTCCCCAAGTTGCTGCACACTGTAACAGTCAATTGCCGAATGTTTCAATTGTATCAACCTGTGAGACAAGGCGTCCCTCGCCGCAGATAGTGGACTCACATCAAGATGTTTTGTCAACCTGGTATTGCTAGCTCACATTTGATCTAAATTGACAGTATTTGTCACTATTTTGAGCCTGTTTGGCATCCGACCGCGACTTCAATTCTATAGCCACTGATCGCTGTCTTGTTTCCTGCCTGTAGCAACTGCACTGAAACACTGGAAACACTTCTCTAACAATTGATTCATAAAACCGTAGATGTGATGCCGATAATACATATCTCGAGTTTTACGTTTTTTGGACTATAAATTGTCCGCTTTGCAGGCCCTGAGGGGCATGGTAACGAAGGAGAGGATTATGAAAGCAACCATAAAAAAAAGTACCGCATCATCACCGTTCAGCTTCTCATTTATTGATGACGCCGGTAAGACTGTTCTCAAAAGTGAAAACTACAAAACCAAAGACAGTACAAAGAAGGGAATAAGAGCTGTAAAGGCTAATTGCACCAATGAAAAGCGTTATGTTCTGAAACAGTCTTCCAATGGTATGTATTTTTTTAATATTAAGTCTGCCAATGGACAGGTAGTTGCCACAAGCGCTATGTATCCCACCGAGCAGGAACGAGAGAAAATTAAAGAGCATATCAAGAATCACATACCCGAGTGTGTCGTAGAAGAATAGCTTGCAGTCGATCCCGGATAGTTGGTGGCCCGGTACTGATTCGGGCTGCTAAATATGGTCTGTTTTCCGGGAGAGAATATTCCCATCGGCAGCGATATGATAGTTGCCGATGGTGAATCCACGGCCAGTCAGATTTGGATGTTTACAGAAAAGATTTAAGGAGAAATGTATGTTGGTACTAAGCAGACGGGTTGGAGAGGTTATTTATATAAATAATGACATTACCGTGACTTTATTAAGTGCAGAAGGTAACAGGGCGAGAATTGGGTTTAATGCGCCGGAAAATGTTTCTATTCATCGTGAAGAAGTCTACGTAAGAATCAAAGAAAACGAAAAAAGAAAGCCAGCATGTACTTCAGTTCAGGATGAATCTATTGTTGAAAATGCAGATGCTCTTTAGTTAGCTTACACATCCAAAAATCTGTCAATATTATGTAGTCTGGTAGTAGAACTGCGTCAGTCAAAAAGTATTTTGCGGTAAAAATAACTGCTAAATGGTCAGATATGAATGCGGTGGATACGGTTTTACTGCTACTACACAATATTCAGAACCAGGGGATTTGGATTAAATTTCTATACAATCTAACTTGTCTGCAGTTTACAATAAAGTTAACCCCATGTTTGATTCACTGCAAGCTCGCACGCTGATGGATATCGAAGAGAAAGCGATAGTACTGATTGTTGACGACGACGAAAATCAACGCTGGATGGTTAAAACCTATCTGGAGAAATTCGACTTCGAAGTAAAGGTGGCCGAAAACGGTGTTGCCATGCGCGAGCAACTTGCAAAACACCAGGTTGACTTGGTTCTGTTAGATGTTTCTTTACCCGGTGAAGATGGATTCGCGCTGGCGCGTTATCTGCGAGAGCACCACGAATTAGGAATTATCATGCTGACCGCTGCCGCGGAACTGTTCGATCGGGTGCTTGGTCTGGAAATTGGGGCAGATGACTACATCACCAAGCCATTTGAACCACGGGAGATGATGGCCAGAGCGAAAGCTGTTTTGCGAAGAATCAATGATCGAGGTGAGTCTTCACAAAATAAAGGTGTTGACGCGCTTCGCGAGCAAGTTGCATTCGGTGAAATGGTGCTACATGTAGAATCTGGAGAATTGCGAAACGCTGAAGGTGAGCTTGTATTGCTCACATCAATGGAGTTGGATTTACTTAAAGTGTTTGCAGAAAATCCGGGCAGTGTATTAACCCGGGATAATCTGCTCAAGCTTGCCCACAACAGAGAATGGGACCCGCTTGATCGGAGTGTTGATATTCGTATTGCCAGAATTCGGCGTAAAATCGAAAAAGACCCAACAAAACCCAAAATCGTAAAAACAGTTAGGGGAATAGGGTATATATTCGTAGAAAGTTAACAGTCGCATGCGCTGCAGCGAGCCCCGTCATTACTTCAGGCAGTTTTGGATTTTCAGGAGCAATTGTTCAAAATCGATTGGTTTGGTTGCATAGTCGGCGCATCCCGCTAAAAGCGCTTTTTCGCGCTCTTCAGGTAAAACATGCGAAGATACTGCAATTACAGGGATATCTTTCGTGGCACTGTCTGCACGGAGCATCTCGGTTGCGGTCCAGCCGTCAATAATTGGGAGATTGAGGTCCATTAGTACAAGATCAGGGGTGAGCTCACGAGCCATGTCTACACCTGTCTGCCCGTCTGTCGCAACACATACATCAAAGCCACGCCGCTTTAGTCGACGGGATAGCATATACGCGTTGTCGTCATTATCTTCAATGTACAATACAGTTGGTTTTTGGCCTTGCGTCATGAGGAGATATGGTTGCATTGCCTCATGCCGAATTCAAGCCATCTTGAAGGTTCTCCGGCCAGCGCCTGTTTCTAGCTGTAACCCAGAAAAACGTACAGAGTACAAATGTTCCCGGTACACCTAAGTAAAAAAATTATCCCCGATTGTGGTTGGTACTGCTCGCCATGAGTTCGAATGCCAAATTCTTCGGTATATCGTGGAAGTTTCTCATACTTCTAATTCCTGTCATCACTATTGCCGCAGCACTGGTTCTGGTGAGCTACACCTATTGGAAATTTGCTTCAGCAGAGGAGGCGCTGTTAGAAAAAATCGAGACAATTGCCTCCGTTCACAGTCGGGCCATAGCTCATCCGTTATGGACTGTAGACACGGATGGAATAACCCGCAGTATCCAGACACTGGCACTGTTTCCGGAAGTAAGCTGTGTTGAAGTTCTGGAGACAGGGGCGAATAAGGATTATCAATGGCCGGAGCAGTGCAAGGCTTCAATCGGTGATGATAAGTTGTTATCGAAGGATCTGATGTTTGAGCAAAGAAATATCGGACATCTCAACCTTTACTATACAAAAACCCCACTGCTGGCTTCGCTAAGGCAGGAATTGTTTATCAGTTCATTGTTTTTCCTGCTCCTGGTTTGCCTGGGTGGGGTAGTTGCCTATGTCGCTCTGCAGCTTATCGTAGAACGCCCTGTTAGAAAGTTGATCTCGTCAATTGAGACATTCGAGAAAGAGGGTGTTCGTAAGTCTGTAGAGTGGTCATCTCAGGACGAACTCGGGAGCGTTATTAACGCCTATAACAGCATGATTAAACAGGTGGAAGATAACACCAACGATCTAATTGCAGCGAGAGAGCAAGCCGAATCCGCAACCGAAACCAAGAGTCGCTTTCTGGCCAATATGAGTCACGAGTTACGTACGCCATTAAACGCAGTAATAGGCATTACTGAAATGCTTCGTGAAGAGGTCGAAGAGGAAGATACTGAGCCTTATGATCGAATTGCGGGGTCGGGGCGACACCTTCTGAATCTGATTGATGAAATTCTGGATTTCTCAAAGCTTGAAGCGGGAAAAATTCAACTGGTTTTCAACGACATGTCGATACTTGAATTGCTGGACGATGTAATCGCCACAGCACAACCTCTGGCTGATAAACGCGGTAACAATCTGATTCTGGATTATACGGGTGAGCCGGCAACACTTTTGACAGATGCGTTTCGATTGCGGCAAATCATGATTAATCTTGTCAGTAACGCCTGCAAGTTCACCGAATCCGGAACAATTACCGTTAGCGTTCAACCGTCACCTGATTTAAAGCTCCCTGGTGTCCTTTTCTCAGTGCAAGACACCGGCATAGGTATTCCTAAAGAAAGAATAGAACTGTTGTTTAAGGAATTTTCGCAAGCAGACACATCGACAACACGGGAATATGGAGGCACGGGTCTGGGACTGGCTATTAGCGACAGATTGTGTCGGTTGCTCGGTGGAGAAATCAGAGTCAAAAGCACTCCCGGTCAGGGGTCTAACTTCAGCTTTATCCTGCCGTACGAAATTCAGGAGACAGACCAGCAAATGACCGAGATAAATAGCGCTAGTAGCGATTATTAACTGAGAGCCACTGCAGGAACTGAGCTGTTGTGGACATATGCTCGTCAATCTACAGTGCATTGGCATTTCATTTGATCTGATATCAGGGATCTTCTTGTTCTCCAGGAAAAATAAGGTTCGGGTGCTTAAACCAGCCAGGTGTGATTCGTGTTTTCCTGTTACAAAGATAAGTGCCAGGTTGCTAATGTACTGACGGCGTTGTGTGAAGTAATCGAAATGGACTGTTGTCTATGAAAATATCAGTATTGGTCATCGTTCTACTATTTTCGCCTATTGTTAATGCTCAGCGCTTCGAGCCAATAGTCGGCTTGTTCAGAGATAGCTTCAGCGGCACAAGTGCCAGAGTCGGCTTTGCGTACACTTACACAGAGAGCTTAGACCGGTATTTCTACTCGGATGTTGAGTATGGGTCGGAGGCTTATCGTTTTTCGGTGGGGTACGGGGCGTTTAATTCAGCTGCAAGTGCCCGCATTGGTTTAAGTTTAGCTCGTCGGGATGGAGAAGAATTTATCGGGGTTGAGGGTGTTGGTTCAATCTGGCTTCTCGCAGTCAAAGCAGGCTTATATCAAAATCTGAATACGGAGAGTCAGCAACTTTCAATTGGTGCGGGAATAGGTCTATAGAGAGCCACAGAGCTCAGATCAGTGTTGTAAATTTACTATAAATACACCCGGGTTCCGATTCTGCAAATATTCAGAGTAGCCTGTACATGACGAAATTCACCGGCGAGGTTTGTGTTATTTATTGTGTGTAAACGCTTTGTGGTGCTTTTTCTAACAATTAACTCACGACCTTCGATTTTTGAATGTTAGTCAAAATTGCCAGAGTTATCGTGTTTACGGTAATGTCCAGGTGGGATTGTCAGGCAATACGGTACCAGAAGATTTGCAGGCCAGGAAATTCCGCACTGGGATTATGTGTCGCGTCAACTGCTTCCTGCCCCCCTTTGAGGTCGGCATTAATTCAATAGATGTGAGAGACTTTAATGAATAGACGTAGTCAGTGTTGGGGCCTGGCAATGTTGTATTTGCTGGCGCCCGTGAGTGCAGTTGCTGAAGACTGGAATAGCCGGTTAATGGCAGGGATTGCTTTCTCTGGTCCGGTTGCGGGGTTGACAGTAACTGGCAGATTGTCAGAGGAATATCGCGCCAGATTTATTTTTTCTTCAAGAGAAATGTATTCGTTGCAGGTTCACCGGTTCTCTAACCCGTCAGAGTCGAAGCACTATATCTTCGGAGCTGGTTTGCTTAACGACACTCCTTATGTAAGGGGTGCTATTGGTCGGGCACGTTCCAGCGGGCCGTGGCAGTTTAGCGGGGAGCTTGGTGTAAACCTGCCTCTAAAAAAGCTGGAAAACGACGACGAAGGGTTGTTTGGGGTAATAAATGCCGGCCTTTACCTGATCTTTTTCGGTGCAGGCGTACACTATCAATTTTAACTGGTAGGAAATTTAGCGCGCGAAGACGTTGTTTTCCTGCATCTTTTCGTAGTGTCTTGTCAGGTGAAAAGGAGTCGGTGTCCTGGTGCCGGGTAGAGCGCGTCATGTTCTCCGCTTTCACTCGGCTGGGTGGTCACTTGGGCAGTTGTCTACCAGGCCGGTAGGGTGGCATAAGCGCTAAGCGCATCCACTATAAACTTCTAATTCTTCCTCTGATTTTATTCCGCTCTGGATGGTTCGGGTAGCATCAATGTATTACATTGATGTACTGATGTTAAAAGTTGCCTCAGACGCCTGGTATTAGCACTCAGAGTGATATTTAGCATACAATTAGTGCTGTATTGAGCAGTGGTGGTGTCCAGCAATGCAGTATCAAACCCCTGTGCGGGTATTATTAATGAGTGCGCGCGCAGTCGTGCATCGGAAGGTAGCGCTGTTCCGGGTTCTGGTAATACCGGTAGTTGTTTGGTTGTGCTGTGCACTATTCATTGACCTGGATCCGAGTTTCGCCAGCCCTTTGTTGAATCTGGCTTTGTACATTTTGTTTAGTTATGTTGTCGATTTTCATGTTTGTCGTTATCGCAGTTTCCACTCACAGAATAATCCTTATAGAAGAAAGAATCGGTTCTGTATCCAGACTGAAGTTGGTGGGCAACAAAGAATGGCAGTATATTTTGGCATTATTCGAACTGATGTTTTATTGCCTGCCGTGCGCCGTTTTTTTGTTTATTCCCAACGTAGGCGCTACGATAGCGACCGTGATTGCAGCATATGTCGTCAGCAGGCTTTCTTTGATATTTCCGAGTATTGCGATTGATGTACCTATGAATGCACCTGCTTCCTGGCAGGCAACCAAACAGCATCAGATTTTGATGTTTATAGTTGTTTTTGTGTTTTCATTGGTTTTTACGTCTATCGAGTGGTTAATGACAAAAGCAGGGGTGCCGGGATTTGTAGTGACTGTGTTTTCGGTAATCAGTATTGTGTTCTTGGTGGCGGCACTGTCTGAGGCTTACAAAGAGGTGATGTCCAGCCTTGAATCGAATTTTTCACGGTGAGCAGGTGTGCTGTGGGATACAAGCATGTACGACGGTTCAGGTTTTGTTGAGGGTTGTTGTAAATGACGATTCTAAATAGCATGCTTTCGGTGATTGGTAACTCAGGAATACTCAATGCAAGTCTCACTTCGTCCTGTTACGCGTGAAAATTATGAAGCTGTGTGTGATTTGCACATCCCGGATGAACAGCAGCAGTTTCTGTCGCCCAATGTGTATTCTCTGCTCGAATCCCACTACTATCCGGAAACCCACCGGCCCAGAGCGATATACGATGGCGAGACGCTGGTTGGGTTTATCATGTGGAGTGTGTTTACTGACGATTCGGGAGAAACTGAAGCTCTTATCTTCCGGTTCATGGTGGCGCATGAGCACCAGCGTAAAGGCATTGGACGGCAGTCATTGCTGGCGACCGTCGAAGAAATAGAATCCTTGAAATCGGTTGATAGCGTGGTTATTTGCTACAGTCCGGAAAACGATGTATCGGCTAAGCTGTATGCCAGTGTTGGGTTTGTTGAAAAGGGTATGGCGGATGATGGTGAAGATATGCTGGCTGTGCTGGAATTCACATCGGACAGCCGATAACAAATACAATACCTGATAGATAGGTCTTATCCCCGAAGGAAAATGAGTTTAATTCTATGCTGGTAGTGCTGCTCCCGGGTTTGCATGGCACGGACGGATTGTTTGCTCCGCTGTTGAATGTTGTGCCGGAAGGGTTTCGGTATGAGGTGTGTGGTTATTCGACTGATAAGAAGCAGAGCTACGATGAGTTGGTAGAAGAGGTCGCTGCCAGAGTTAGTGCTATTGAAGAACCGTTCATTGTGGTTGGCGAGTCTTTTTCGGGGCCAATTGCTATTGCACTGGCAGCGCGACGTCTGCCGCATTTAAAAGGTATTGTTCTGGTGGCAACCTTTGTTTCTGCCCCGGGTATTTCTATTGGGCGTTATTTGCCCTGGACTCTTGGGTTCAGGCTCACCGCACCGCTGTATCGCTTTCGCAGGATGTTCAGCTCAAAGGAATCGCAGTTTGTGGTTGATATGATTTCAACCGAACTGCAGCGGGTCAGGCCGGAAGTGCTCGCACATCGTATAGAGTTGGTGTACTCCGTAGATGTTTCAAAGCAATTGGCTGCGTGCGAGGTGCCGATTGCCTATTTTCGTGGCCGGTATGATTTTGTTGTACCGGAACGAAATCTAAAACTAATCCTGAAAATCAGGCCGGATGTCTCCGTCACTGAGTTTAGAACTCAACACTTTATTCTTCAGTCAATGCCTGGTCCGGCATGGGATGGCATTGACACATTCACTCAGTCAACGGGTATATTGCAATAGAGTGTTTTTGTGAACAGGCATCTGATACATAATAACCAATTTAATGGTAATTGCCTGGACTGGAAAATGAAAATAACAGTAGAGGTGGTAATCAATGCACCGCTGGTCGTGGTATGGGACTCGTGGACTACCCCTGACAACATAAGCCGCTGGAACTTCGCCAGTGACGACTGGCACTGCCCATCCGCTGAACTGGAGTTAAAAGAGGGCGGGGGATTTCACTATCGTATGGAAGCAAAAGATAAAACAGGTGCGTTCGACTTTACCGGCGTATTTACCAAAGTGGTTCCCCACCATGTGCTTTGTTTTGAGCTGGTGGATAAACGACCGGTAGAAATCGAGTTTTCCCAGACAGATGATGGTGTTCGGCTTACCGAAACCTTTGAAGCGGAGAATATTCACACGCCGGAGCAACAAAAGGAAGGCTGGCAAAGCATTTTGAACAATTTTAAAAAGTATGTTGAGTCAAAAGCCGGTTAGCAACGTAGTCTAATTACCCTGCGTACTTTTGTTCCTATGGAAAAATGGAATTCCGGTTAGAGGTAAACGCATGAGATTTACGGTTGGTTTATTGTGTTTTCTGTGCACATCTGTATACGCGGAATGTTATCGGGCAACGAATTTAACCGCGCAGAATCAAGGCGTCTTAAAGAGACTATTTGGAAGTGGAGGAGAAAGGCGGAAAATCAACTACGTGATACACATTGATGAGAACGAGGTTGCGGTAACGCCACAAGAATTGGATTGTATTCGAGAGTCCGATTATAATGACGGTTCTGCTTTAATACTACTCTGCGGGCGTGACCTTCGTGTACACTGGATGATAGTTCGAACCGTAGAAATTATCAGATGGTTCAAAGCAGCCTGACTGAGTTATATAAAGTGCGCGGTGAATTAATTGAGACATGGACTTTGTTTACTGACACTGGTGTTGTATTTGTCAGTGCGAGGGATAAAGACGGTGTGTTTATACAGTACGCAGGTGTGCTTGCTGAGTGCTAAAAATTCGCACACTTAATAAACAGATATTATCTTTAGAACGGCTTACGGATAACCTTTGCATGGAATTGCACGGTGAGTTAAGGGGCATTTGGTTTGAGCTTAATCAGTGACAGAAATCAGTGGGAGAAAGAGGCGCAGACTGAAGTGCTGCCGGATACTGTGCTCTGCCGCAAAGAGAAAATCAGTGGCGTTGATTGTGTCTGGGTTTCTGAAGATTCAATAACAGCTACTAAACTAATAGTCTATCTCCACGGTGGCGGCCTGGTCACCGGATCTGCCGTGACGCATCAGGGGTTTGCTGCAAGGATTGTCCAGAGTTGTAAATGCGATGTGTTGCTAGTCAACTACCGGTTGCTGCCGGAAAACGATTATCCGGCCCCGCTAATGGATGTGTTAGTAGTTTACAAAGCGCTAGCCTGCTTTATTCACCGCGGTAAGGTAGCGGAGAAGATAATTGTGGTAAAA
>CAYZVB010000159.1:8176-12226 GCA_964481315.1 uncultured Granulosicoccaceae bacterium | reverse complement strand
AATGCGCCTTTAGGCAACTTGCGCTCAAGTACCGCGTTAGTGGCTATGGTGGATCCATGCAGGATCATACCGATATCTGACAGCGGTATACCGGCTGTGCGCGTAATGCCGTGCAGCCCTTCCAGTAACCCGATTGACGGGTCTGCAGGTGTGCTTGGAGTTTTCCAGACAAACGTTTGTCCGGTACGGCTGTCGTGCAGATGAAGGTCGGTGAATGTGCCGCCGATATCTACGGCAACGCGGACGTCAGTATTTCGTTCATTCACCGATAGAAGAGCTCTGGCAGATAGAGGGCAAGTTGCGGGAATATCATCAGCAGTGCGAGTAGCACAATCATTATTAACACAAAAGGCGCAGCACCGTAGGCAACATCGTTAAATGGCCCGCCGCCGCGTCTGACGCCCTGCACCACATACAGGTTGACGCCAATTGGCGGTGTGATAAGGGCTGCTTCCATGAGCACAGTGACCAGTATGCCAAACCACACCGGGTCGTAGCCAAGCCGTTCAATAATCGGAAACACAATAGGCACGGTGGTGAGCAGCATGGAGAGTGTTTCCATAAACATGCCCAGTATCAGATAAAACACGATAATAATAATCATCGTCTGAGTGGGCGTTAACCCGAATGCTTCAATGGCATCGAGTATGTTCTGGGTCACGCCCATAAAGCCGAGTACAAAATTCAGGAACACCGCAGCAAGAATAATAAGCATAATCATTGCCGTGGTTCGCATGGTGCCCTCGAATGCCTCTTTGAGCATTGGGACAGATAACATGCCGCGCCACGCCGCGAGCATGAGTGCAAATACAACACCCACGGAGGCTGCCTCTGTTGGCGTGGCGACACCGGCATAGATAGAACCGACGACTACACCAAACAATAATATCGGCGGTATAAGGTCGGGCAGGGTGCGTATGCGGTCTGCCCAGCTGGTTTTTACTTTAACGCCGTCCCAGCCGCGGTTTATTAAACAGGCTATGACAATAATAATCATAAACAGAGTGGCCAGTAACAGCCCGGGGAATATTCCGGCCAGGTAGAGCTCCGGTACCGAGGTGTCGGTAATAAGCCCGTAAATTATCAGGTCTATCGACGGCGGAATAAGAATGCCGAGTGTTCCACCGGCTGCCAGTGACCCTAAGAACAACCGTTCGTTGTAGCGGCGTTTTTCCATTTCAGGTACCGCGACGGTACCAACAGTGGCGGCGGTCGCAACACTTGATCCGCTGGAGGCGGCAAAGATCGCGCAGGAACCGATGTTTGCGTGCATTAGCCCGCCCGGCAGCCACGAAAACCACTGTACTACCGCGTTATACATGCGCTGCGCTATACCGGCTCGCAGCATGATTTCGCCTAACAGAATAAACATTGGTATGGCGACGAGAACAAATTCTTTGCTTTTGTCCCATACAAATTCACCGATAGCGCCTTTAAGGCGACCGGCCATGTAGATTTCATCGAGTGTGAATGTGAGTATGCCAAGCACTGCGGCAATGGGAATACTGGCAACAACCAGTGCAAGCAGAATAAGGACAATAGTACCTGGCATGATCAGTTCTTGCGGCTGGTGTTGGTGACGACGTCGAGTCCGTGGGTTTCCTGACCGATCTCTTCTTCGGTACTCATAGCGCCTGCGACCTGTTGAATACGCCCGGAATCTCCTTTAATGAGTAACACAAGCGTATAAAGCAACATGAATGAAAGGGTAATAACAAACAACAGCAGACCCAGAAACCATGCAAGCTGTGGAATCCAGAGCGGGGTTAGTAGTGTGGTGGTAGAAACCGAATTACCCTGCCACGAGGTCCAGAACACATCGAAGGCTTTGCGGGTCAGGTAACCCATGTAATACAGCAGCAATGCTATGCCAACGATATCCAGTACGGCACGTACTTTGACCGGTAAAAAGTTGTACAGCACATCGATACGAACATTGGAGCGGTTTAGCAGGCAATATGAATAAGCCCAGGTGGTACCGGCGGCGAAAACATAGCCGGATATTTCATCCGAGCCGCTCATGGTCATACTGAAAAACTTACGGAAGAACACATCGACCGTTACCATGATAGCGGAAAGCAACAGCGCGAGTCCTGCCGCCCAGACCGCCCAGGTCGAAACGGTTTTCAGGGTACGGTGGATTGCATCAAGTGTGTTCATACGGTACCGGAGGGCAGGCCCGGCGTATAGCACCCGGGCCGATGGTTGAGTTGGTTATTGTGTTTATTCAACCGGCGCCGATACACCCATCACTTTGCCAATAGTGTCGTTCCATTCCATGGCGCATTGCTTACCGCAGCGTTTCGCCCAGCGCGCCAGTACAAAGTCGTTAACAGCCACTTCAACACGCTTTAGATCATCATCGTTGAGTTCGACCGGTACAATACCGCCGGCCTCACCTTTTTCACACGGGCCTGTGGTGTTACACAGTGCAGCTTCTTCGTTCAGTGCCTGCGTGCTCTCCCAGATGGCGTCTTCGACTTTGGCAGCTTCTTCTGTCATTAACTTTTGTGTATCCGGTGACAGGGCATCCCAGGTTTTGAAGTTGATCGCAAGAAAAGTCGCTGCGAAGCCGATGTTAACGCGAACGTTGTGAGTAACCACCTGATACCACTTGGCGTTGTAAGCCGGCATGACCCCGGTTGCACCGCAGTCTGCAACGCCTTTTTGCAGTGCCGGTACCACTTCGGCAAATGGCAGTGTTACGGCACTTGCGCCTAGCCCTTCGATAAAGTCGCCAATAGAGGTTGAGTAGGTTCTTAGTTTGCGTCCTTCAAGGTCTGCAAGGTGCACAGCGGTTTCGTCTTTAGAGCCGAAGTTGCAGAAAAACTGTTGCTTTGGAAAGGTGTACAACATAAGCATTTTGGCGTTGAACTTTTCTTTCAGCTCACGCTCGATAATGGGCTTATAGGCAGTCATCGCTTCACGGTATTTGCCAAAGTCCTGGATTACGCCGGCAAGATCTATCCCTTCCAAAGCCGGTGCATCCTGTGCCGTGTATGAAGTTAATGCGTGAACCGCGTCGAAAGTGCCAAGCTTGAGCAGGCGCATGGTTTCGAAACCGGACATACCGACGTTGGTGTAATCTTTCATGTTGGCGGTAATTGCGCCGTCTGAAAGTTGTGGCAGCGTTTCTGTCCAGAATGGAAGTTCGTGCTGCTTGTAGTTTTCAAGCGATGCCCAGGTACCGACCACCTGCCATTCTTTTTTGGTGTAGTCAGCGGCACCGGCGCTGGTCGCCACCGCCATTGCGGCTACAGCCATTGCTGTTTTGCTAAGTGCTGATTTTAAGGTTGGTACCAGCGAGCCGCTGCCAAACGATTGCAGAAATATGCCTTTCATTTTTTCCTCCGGTTGTTCGAAAGCAACCATTACTGCCGTTGCCGGTTCGATCAATTGTGTTGTACCGACCTGACGTTTACGGCCGGTGATTTCACGACAAACGCAAACCGATGCCCGCGCCCCGCGATATCCGCGCCCTATATAAACATGACCACGGTTACAGGTCAAAGTATCGCGCGCGGTTTCTTTGGTGGCAGCGACAATCCTTAGGTCGTGGCTACTCGGACTGCCGCCATGCAGTGCAGTCAAACCCGACATGATCACCGAAGTACAATACCGTTGGGGTTGCCTGGTTGGTTATTGATGAATCCAGTGTGTAGGTAGGGCCGGTAGTTTCGATAATTGCTCCGTTGTATTGTGCAAGCCAGTGGCTGGCCGGTTGCAGGGTGCTTTGGCGCTGAACAATTTCGCGGCTGTAGTAGTGGTGTGGTACCACAATGGATGGTTGAACGCGCTCTATTATTTCCTGTACAGCAGTAAAACCCAGCACGTGCTGCGAGTCGTCAACCGGTATGAGCAATACGTCTGTGTGGCCCAGTACCTGCCAGATTTCCTCCGGCGGATTGTGTCTGTTGTCTCCCCAGTGCAGTAGGCGCAGGCCGCCGGTTTCAACCGTGATGAGGCAGTTGTCCCATGAGCGGGGGTTGTCGGGCGGGGTGATATCTATGCCGTCGAAATCGAGAATAATCTGCCGGAAATCGTACAGCG
>CAYZVB010000159.1:0-8166 GCA_964481315.1 uncultured Granulosicoccaceae bacterium | reverse complement strand
GATATCGACAGAGGTGAGTGGAAAGTCTGCGAAATACCAGTCCCACTTGCCCGACGGATGATTGCGCCACGGGTCTACCATAATGGTCAGCCCGCCCGGTGAGGTTATCTGAAAGGCGGAGCTGCCGAAGAATGTCAGCTGCACCGCACCGGATGTATCAGATGCAGTCGGTGCTGTGAGACACCGTGCCTGCTGTTTAATCATTCGATTGTGATTGGTTGAGTGCTGCCAGCTGTTTAGTCCGGTATCGAGTGGTTTCATGGTGGCTACCTGTTACGATGGGCTTCGGTGTACAGTGCGGTGTGCACTTATTAAGAATACGCGGAGGATATCAATGGCACGGGTGAGAAATATAGAGGCAGACGAATTAGAGCCTGCTGCTAAAGCAGTGTACGAGCGCTATGCCCGCGAGTACGGTCCGTTTTTAAATCAGGTGCGGGTCTTTGCCCATCGGCCGCCGGCTCTTATACATATTATGGGGCTGCTGCTCGACTTTGCCGATGAGGCAGTGCTAAACAAAAGGCATCTTGAAATTGCGCTGGTAACAGTCTCGACACTTAATGCCTGTCGTTATTGTGTTGCGCATCATGCGCCCCGTGCTATTGAACACGGGCTGTCTGCGGAGGCGATGGAGCAGATTCTCAGTGAGTCTGTTCCATCGTTTGATGCTGTCGATCATCTGGTTCGAGACTATGCTGTGGCGGTAACCAATGAATGGAACAGCGTTCGCGATGATATGTTTAACCGTTTGCGTGAACACTTTACCGAAGAGCAGATCGTTGAACTGACGCTGCGTATTTCGCTTTGCGGGTTTTTCAATCGCTTTAACGATGTGCTGCAAATTGATATGGAGCAGGGTGTGCTGCAGGACTTACTGGCAAGCGGTGCAAGTGAAAATATGCTGCCTGCAAGTCACAATTAAGCAATGCCTTTTTCTGCTGTTGTGCGTTCTGTGCCTGATCTTTGTTAGCCTTACTGCGCAACGACGCGTTTTTTAAGCTGTGGGCAATCGGCGGGCTGCAAAGTGTGACCCGCTGGCTCGAGCTGCTGGCACTTGGCGTTTATATTTTCGATCTGACCCGTTCGCCGCTGATGGTAACCCTGGTGACGCTGGTAAAGTTTGCACCACTGGCGTTGTTTGGTATTCCGTTTGGTGCCTTGTCTGGAAAGTTCGCACCAAGAAGCATTTATGTGGTTGGCGTAGTCACGATGATTGTGGTCAATATCATCGGGTTGGTGCTGGCGGTGCAGGGCACACTTGGTGTTGTGCAGGTAATGCCGATTTCGTTTGCCGGTGGATTGTTCTGGGTGCTGGATTTTCCGGTACGCAGAGCATTGATTGGAGATGCGGTAGCGCAACGTACACTCGGTCAGGCGATGGCAGTAGATACCGTAGCAAACAATGGTACCCGCATGCTCGGGCCAGTTGCCGGTGGTGCGCTGTTGCAGTTTGTCGGACTGAGTGGGGCGTTTGTTTTTGCCATTGGTATTTATGTTGTTTGCCTGGTGCTGTCGGTCAGACTGCAGATTGGACGGCAGCCTATTCGCAACGCGGAAGCATCGGTAATTGCCAGCTTACTGCAGGGCATACAACTCGTGCGTGGCAACCCGTTGTTATCTGCGGTGTTGATGGTCACGGTGGTGTATAACCTTTTTGGCTTTCCATTGCTGTCACTGGTGCCGGTTATTGGCAGAGACACATTGCAGTTGTCAGCAGGATTTGTCGGGCTGCTGGCGTCAATGGAAGGAGCCGGTGCGCTCGTTGGCAGCGCTATCATGATGCGTTATGCGAAAACTCTGCAGTTTCGCCGACTGTATGTGGGGGGCTTGCTGGTTTATTTTTTAGCCAGTGGCGTCTATGCGTGGCTGTACCACGCGGTGCCTGTTGGCATAATGTTAATGCTGGCGGGTACCGGTTCGGCTGCCTTTGCAGCAATGCAAACCACATTGCTAATACTCAATTCACCACGTGAATATCGCAGCCGATTGTTTGGTTTATTATCGTTAAGTATTGGTACCGGATTGCTTGGGTTTACGTTTATTGGTGTGCTGGCTAATACCTTCGGCGCGCAGACTGCCGTGCTGGTCGGGGCACTTTGCGGTTTGCTGGCAACAGCCGGCATTTGCTGGTGCTGGCCGGCAATGCTTGCCGATCAGCACGAAGCGGATGCCTGATTTGTTAATCCTCGCCGATGCGCTGGGCTTGCTGAGAGTGAAGTTCAAAAGCATAGACAGAATCGGTAAACTGTCACGGGTACGCTCCGGAGTTTTATGTATGAACAAGAACCGACTTATCGCTTTTTTTGCCTGCCTGACAGCAGTGATTATACTGCCGGTCGCAGCGCAGCAGTCCGGCGAGCTTGAGTTGAACCTTGAGCAGTTCCCGGAGCAGGGCACAGAGCCTGAAACCGGTGGTGACTTAAAGCTCAACCTCGAGCAGTTCGAGAACGGTGACAAGGAAGGCGAGCTTGAACTCAACCTGGAACAGTTTGGTAACAACGATGGGCAAAATAATCAAACACAAAGCCCGGCTGCGCCTGCAACAGAAACAAAGCCCAACCTTGAACAGTTCGATCAGAGTACATCCGCTGCCGAAACACCTGCTGGTAAGTCAAGATCATTGTTCAGCGGCAACGGGTTGTATCTTTTTATTGGCGCAGCACTTTTGCTGTTGCTGATATTCACGCTGCGACGGCGCAGGTGAGAGGCACCGGAAAAGTGGCGGGCCCCCATTGGGGTTTAGGGGGCGCCGGGGACTAAAGTGGCGGCACCGATTGGGGGTATCGGTGCCGCCGTTCACTTACAGATCAGTCGTTCCGCAATCGCGTAATTCGAGAGTACCCGGTATCCGTCGATTCACGCGGAGTAAACCCGATATCGTAGTATCGCTGTGACTGGAAATCGAATACACCGTGATTTCCAGGGCGGGGCAGCTGGTCACGGGTGTAACCGATATCGCGTAACTGATGATCGTTAAGACTGCTCAGGGTGTGTGCCGTGCGTTTTCTGCGCTGCAGTATACGCTGCAGCAGTTGTCGGCCGCGTGCCTTTAGCCTGGTGATCAAATCGATCGACGGTGCTGTGGTTCGCTTGTGGCGAACGTGTGTGTTGGCATGTTGTGCCATGATGTCACTCTCTTCCTGTGGTACACGCTTGTGGCGCGTATACAGAGTGTGGGCAGACGCAGGCTATTCCTCCAACAAAAGATTTTGATTTCCAATATCAACTATTGTGATTGCAGCGGGGGCAGGTAATCTGTTTCACTATGCAAAGTCAAAAACGCGGAGAGCCGGAGCCCCGGTAAGTGCAGGCTTGAGATGCCCAGAAATCTGGATACAGGAACGCTAAGAACCTTCATTGCTGTTGTTGAAATGGCAGGTGTTACCCGTGCCGCCAACAAACTTCATCTCACCCAGTCTGCCGTTAGCATGCAGCTTAAACGGCTTGAGGAAACAGTTGGGACCACTTTGCTAACGCGCAACAGCAACGGTATGGTTGCCACTACCGCCGGTGAGCAGTTGCTTAGTTACGCCAGACGGCTGGTGGAGCTTAACGATGAAACGCTGAATGTGCTGGCCAGCGGTGATGACGTTGCAGAGCTGGGCTTTGGTGTTTCACATGACATTGTCGACCTGCATATTGCCGATATCCTGAAGCAGTTTGCGCAGCTTTTTCCACGAACTACGGTTCGACTGTACTGTAAACACACCGCCAATCTGCTTGAGCGTTTTCGAGCCGGTAAGCTCGACGTAATTATTACTACCGAACCGAATGCCGGTCCGGAATGCAAAGAGTTGCTGCGACGTGAGCTGGTCTGGACCGGTGCTGTCAACGGTGTGGCGTGGCGTCAGAATCCGCTGCCACTGGCGTTTACCCGTATTTGCATGTTCAGAAAACCTGCAATTGCTGCACTCGATGCAGCTGGTATCCCGTGGGTAAACGCAGTCGACTCCGGCAACAACCTTGAATCGGGTACGGTTAGCTGTGCGGCTGATCTTGCGATACGTGCAGACATTAAGGGCTTTAAGTCATCCGGCATGGAAGAGGTCAACGATACGCAGGGTCGCTTACCGCCGCTGCCTGTGTACTGCATTAATCTGTATACCGCCAGCAGGGTAGGTGCGCCAAACGACAGAGTTGCTCAGGAGTTCGGCAGGCTGGTGGAACACACCTTTGCGACGGAGCGGGCCATTGCCGCTCCGCCGCTTTCACGGGAATAAGGTATCGGCAAGCGTGGCGCTTATTCGGCCGACATACCCTGAGCGTTTTCGATACGGGTGGAATAACGTTCAATGTCAGACTTGAAGTTTGAGATGTCTGCTTTCAGGTCAGGCAACGTTTGTCCGCTTTCCACCAGTGGTGACAATTCGAACGGTTCAACAGTGACTGTGGTTTCGGTTTGTACTGCGCTTTGAATAGCCACTGTGTCAGTTGCTGTGGAATCGGTTTCAGTGTTTTGTTGTTCACTGACAGCGGCCTGGTCTTCGGTGGCTTCAGTGGCTTCAGTCTCACCGCTGGTATCCCCTTCGGTTTGCGTGCTTTCTTCTGCGACGCTCTCGCTTTCCTGATTGCCGGTGGTTTCAGTTGACTCGGATTCGCTTGTAGCGGTTTCACTTGTTGCTGTTTCTGTGTCCGCAGTTTCACTGTCTTCAGTTTCAGCAGTGGTGGTTGCCGCTTCGGTGGATTCTTCGGTCTCAGTGCCAGCGGATGCCTCTGCGGTTGCAGTGTTGCTGTCGTCAGAACCGGTGTCACTGGTGTCTGACTCGTTTTTGGCTTCGTCCTGAGATTCTGTCGTTGCCTCGGTAGTACTCGCTGCCTCGGTAGTACTGGTTTCAGTGACTTGTTGCACGGCTGTTGCGGTATCTGTGGTGGCTGTTTGAACGCCACTGGTGGCGTTGTCGGTGGCAGCGTGATCTGTATGTTTCTTGCCGCCACTGGTGCACATAGCAACAGTCAGCAGAATAAGCGCTGCCAGTGCAAGCATTGCATAGAATCTGACGTCGTTGAAAAGTCTCATAGCGGTTCCTTCGTAGCGATAATAATCGATAACAGCTACTTTCCGAGCCTTGTGCGGCTTACGCAAGGAATGCACTCCGCTTTTCACAAATCGTTACGACATCGCGGGTATTTCGACGAAATTCACGCACATTGTAGGTGTTTTTATCCGCAACAATACTGATGTTCGGCAGGTTGGCGCATGCCGCTGTTACTTCGCTGAGCACCTCGCTGTGGTGCTACTGGTAGTGTTTTTTTAATGGCGTTTACACGAGTTTGTCGCGCCTTTGCAGTGCCACCAGATTCGATACGCACAATACACCCAGCACCAACGCTCCGCCGACAAGCGTCCAAAACCCCGGTTGTTCTCCAACAATGATCCACACCAGCAGTGGCGCAAGTACAGATTCGAGCAATATTAAAAGCGCGACTTCGGCAGACGAAATGTAGCGCGGGCCGAGCGCCAGCATGCATGAACTAAGCGTGATAAAAAATCCGCCGTGTAATGCCACCAGCCACCACTGGTGTGATGGTACAGACAATGGTTCAACAAACGGCAGCAACAGAACTGCGCATATAATGTAGGCGACAGGCAGCGCCGGGATCATTGATTTTGCACGCGCCTTGCGGGCGGCTGTGAGCGCGATGGCAAAAAATAATGAAACCGCTAACGCAGCCAGATCACCGGTCAGGCTGGCTCCATCACTGCCTTCCTGCATGGTGCCATAGCCAATCACCAGCAACCCTGCGAATACCAGTGCGATGGTCCATATCATTCGTCGACCGAGTGTCTCACCCAGCGCGAGCCAGCTGATTATTGCGGCAAACACCGGCATAGAGGCGATAATGATAGTGGTGTTGGCCACTGTGGTGAGTTTGACTGAGGCGACAAATAACAACGCGCTTGCCGCGGCGAAAAAGGCATACACAGCGCCCCAGCGCCCGATCGACACTATTTGCCTTGCGGTGTCACGCCGGTGCCAGAATATAAGTACCACCAGCACCATAATGCCGGATAACAGCATGCGCCAGAAAGCGACGGTCATGGCATCTGCGCTGATAAGTCGGACAAACAACGCATCCGGCACCACGCACAGCACACCGAGTGTTGTAATCAACATTCCTTTAAGCTGGTTGTTCAAAAATGCTGCTCTTTAAACGGGCTTTTCAAGTTCTACAATGGCCTCGCCGAGCAACTCGGCGCGCGCTGTAACCAGAATTCTGGCATCGTGCAAAGCGCCGTTATAAAAGTCCGGGCCGATTTCCGTAGTGATGAAGTTGAGCAGGCACTCCGCTTCAAGATTGCCGAGCTTGCGGTCAAGCTCGTTATCGCAATACGCCTGGAGTTTTTCAATGAGGGCGGCATGCCGATCAGTAGATAGTGTAATTTCTGCCATTGGAACTCCAAATTGCGAGACAGGTTATTGTACCTGCAATCGATAAAAGAACGGCAGTGAAAACGTTGTCAGCAGCGGCCCGCGGTGTTCAACGCAGGCGGGGGCGGGGGGCACGGGCCACCAACCTGGCCCGTGCAGGGATGACGGTTATTTTACGACGATTCTTCCTTTCATATTCGGGTGAATAGCGCAGAAGTATTCGAAGGTACCGGCCTCGGCGACAGTGATATTGCCGGAGGCTCCGCTTAGCAGATTACCGGTATCAAAAGTGCCGGCAACAGCGGTTGCGGTGTGTGGAGCGGTGTCTTCATTAACAAACACCACAGTGTCGCCGGGGGCAACAGTTATTAGTGCAGGTTCGAAGGTAAAGTTTTTGATCGTAACCACAACTTCCTGTGCGGTTTCTTCTTTCGGGACGTTGTTGCCGTAGCCGTAACCCCCCGAACCACCAGTGCCTGTAGCGCAGGCGTTTAGCAGTGCTGCGGTACAAATGGCTGCAATTGATACAGATAGTCTGGTAATGCTCATGTGCTCTTCCTCTAAGCAGTGAGTGAATGTTTCGGGAACATCGACAACAAAGGTAACATACAGGTGAATGCATTGCAGGCAATCGGGCAGAATTCATTTGCGCTCGAAACCGGTTGTTATATTGTTTGAACGTCCCTATTTCCTTGCAGAGCCACAATTTTTATTCATACACACGGAGCCGCCAATGGAAGACAAGATCAAGAAAGCGATTAAAGAAACCATAGACAAACTCGACGATATTGACGATGTCTTTGAAGACTTCTTCGAAGATCTGCCCGAACACGCGGAAGACGCACAAAAACGCAGTCGCGAAGCATTAAAAAAATTCAAAAGCCGCCTTAGTGACTCATTAAAGGACGCCGATGTCATCGTAGACGAAACCCAGCTACAGGCGCACCTGGGGCTAATGGAAGCGAAAGACCGACTGGAAGCCAGCCGCCCGGTCATAGAAGACGCGATGGAACAGGCGCGCAACAAAGGCCATCGCCTGATGGACGAAGCCCAGCTACAGGCACACCTCGCCGCCATGGAAGCCGAAGACTACTGGGAGCGCGACGGCAAAGACATGGCAAAGAAATTTGCCGACTCCAGTGACGATATGCTTAAGACCGCCACCGAGACGATGGAAGAAATGCGCAGCAGGTTGTCGGGGTGGGTTGAGTCTATGCGCAATGGGAAGTCGTAGCGGGGAGGTTTTTTGTAGTACGAGCGAGATTTGAGATCCCTCCCCCGCGCTTAGACGCGGACCCTCCCAGAGGGAGGGTATTAAACGTGCCGGCTGGGACATTGTGCTAAGCCAGTGAACTAATTCACACGGATTTTTAACGGTATATTGATAGCTTTTGAGTATTGGAGATACACCTTGTATTAGCGGTGCAAGTGCTAGCTTAAACATTCAGTGGATGTACCGCCAAACAAGGAAACCCGCAGCGTCAGCAAGGCCAAAACGCATAGCGTTTTAAATAGCGTGTTGATCGGTTTTGAGTATTGTCGATCCAACAGGCAAAAGCGGCATGGCAGCGTTAGCGCGGCAGCGCATGGATGTGCGTCTGCGCGACCCGGGGAAATCCGACGCGTAAACGAGGTTTAAAACGCACAGCGTTTTAAACAGCATATTTATAGTTTTGAGAGTTGGTGATCTAACGGTCAAGACAGCGTAAAGATCGTCCTCCAAGGGCATCGCCCTCACAGGAAACCCGCAGCGTCAGGTGTGCCCCAGCAGTACCCACCGAATGGCATGAAGCCA
>CAYZVB010000158.1:11938-12252 GCA_964481315.1 uncultured Granulosicoccaceae bacterium | reverse complement strand
TGTTAGAGATTTTCTTGTCGAACAGCAGTACATACGGATCTTCAAGATCAGCAGCCATGGCGTCCTGGTTGTTGATGAAGTAAGGAGACAGGTAACCGCGGTCGAACTGCATACCTTCAACAACGTCAAGCTCGTTTTCGAGGCCTGAACCTTCTTCAACGGTGATAACGCCTTCGTTACCAACTTTCTGCATGGCTTCAGCGATGATTTCACCAATGTTGGCGTCGCTGTTGGCAGAGATAGTACCGACCTGGGCAATCTCTTTGGTGTCTTTACAAGGCTGTGACAGGCTAGCGAGTGAATCGACTGCAGCA
>CAYZVB010000158.1:0-11901 GCA_964481315.1 uncultured Granulosicoccaceae bacterium | reverse complement strand
CCTTCGCGCACAATGCTTTGCGCCAGAACGGTCGCAGTAGTGGTGCCGTCACCGGCGATGTCAGAAGTCTGTGAGGCAACTTCTTTAACCATCTGTGCGCCCATGTTTTCGAACTTGTCTGCAAGCTCGATTTCTTTGGCAACAGATACGCCGTCCTTAGTGACGTTTGGCGCACCGAACGCCTTGTCGAGAACAACGTTACGACCTTTAGGGCCGAGAGTAACTTTTACCGCGTTGGCGAGAACGTCTACGCCCTGAAGCATTCTGCTGCGCGCAGAATCTGAAAACTGGACATCTTTTGCACTCATTGAAATTTATCTCCGTGAGTAAGGATTAAAGTGTTTGTCTGATCGGTGGCGGCGTTTAGCCTTCGATGATTGCCATGATGTCGTCTTCACGCATCACCAGCAGTTCTTCACCGTCGATTTTGATTTCCGTACCTGAGTATTTGCCGAACAGAACGGTGTCCCCGACTTTCACGTCAAGCGCACGAACTTCACCCGCATCAGTTACTTTGCCGTTTCCGATTGCCTTCACTTCGCCGCGAATTGGCTTTTCGGTTGCTGAATCAGGAATGACAATGCCACCAGCACTGGTTCGTTCTTCTTCCATGCGCTGCACAACCACGCGGTCGTGTAATGGACGAATGTTCATTTAATCCGGTCTCCCCTATGATTAGTCTGTATAAAAGTTGGAATGTCGCCTGAGCCGGCGTAAGCCGTTAGCACTCAATCGTAGCGAGTGCTAATGGTAGTCATTTCGAGCCCGAATTCAAGATGTTGCAAAAATAAATGTCAAATACCTGCAACAGGTAGGAAAAATGCAGCACTGAGCTCAGTCGCCAACTTAGCCCAGGTGCAGTGGCACAGCGAGCTGGCGTTCAGTAACGCGCTGATATTGTTATTAAAACCATCAGCGCAGGCTACACCTTTGTTTGTGTGTAGCCGGCAACGGGAGGACAGCGACAGATGCACAGCGAACGGTTAATCAACACCGAATCGAGCCTGGTTTCGTATTTTCACCAGGCTATTGAACGCGCAAGCGAGGAAAATAACCTTACGCTTTGCGATCACACACATTGGTATCTGACCAATTTGCTGCACACCTACAGCAGCACCGACCGGTTTTTTGATCATCGCGCCGACGGCGGTAAATTCACACCGCTGGCCGAATATTACATGCTCGCCGCCGAAGCAAACAGTGAAAACGAACGCAGACTCTACCTGCAGCGCCTGGGCGATATTGCCATTGTGGTTTCAGGGCTGTTCGCACCGGCACTCAGACGCAAGGCAGTAGGCATCGACTACTACATGGCAATGGGCGAAAACGCCTATGGGTTTCTGGCCGACAGCAGTGGCGGCAGTACCCGTGAAAAAGTGCTGGGCGAAATTTTTGAAGACCTTTCGAGCCGGTTTTCACGCTTTGTGGCGGTATTGTCGTGTGTTGGCAGCAAGGGCAACACACGCGAACAATTGTTGAGCCTGATTGACCGATGGCAGAGCACCGGAGAGCCTGAGCTCGAAAAACAGCTCAGAGCGCGCGGCGTAATATTAAGCGACGCCACACACTGACATGCTCACGCCACCGGTCAGCGCACTGTTGGCAGATCTGCAACACGCGCTGCAACAACACTACGATCTGGAACTCCCGCACCGGGTTGAAGATTTTGTCTGTGACGACGCCGAGTCACTCAGTCAACTGACCGGCTGCACACTTGATGGCCCTGAAACACTGCTGGTTCAGCAACAGGGGGACAATCTCGACATTACGCTTTTTCTCGACCGCGAAATCATCGCCGAAGTCTCCGAAAAGCCCTGGACCACACACTGGCACAGCAAACACTTCAACAGCTACTGCACTATTCTCGAAGGCGTCAGCCATTTTGTCTGCCTGTGCTGGAACGCGCTGCACAATCGGGCAGTGCGACCGGTGGATCTCGAACTGCAGGCGGAAATCGACAAATTTGTAGTCTCAACGCTAAGCGCCAGCGCAAAGCTTAAAAACCACGACCGGCAACAACTGCTGCAGCGTCTGTTTCAGAATGTTGAGTACCGCGACGATCTGACCGGTGAGCAGTATCGTCGTTACGAGCGTGCCAACAGCTCCGCGCACAGCTACTGCGACTGGCTGTGCAAAAATTACTACCTCGCACCGGATAACCACGGGCTCTCGGCAGAGCTTGCACGTTTCTACCGTACCGGTGGCACCGATAAGTTCAGCCGCATTGCCTCATGTAGTGAGTAGCGCTCCCGGTAACCGGGGCGCTTAGTCTTTACGGGTGTACTCACCCTCAATAACATCTCCGTCAATCTTGCTGCCACCAGGCTTCTGTGGCGGCGGCTGTGTTCCTGCCCCGGTACTGAAACCACCTGTATCAAACTGGGCCACAGTGAAACGCTTCGACAGCGAATTCACCAGCAGATGACGGGTTGGCGGAAACAGACAGGCAAATCCGAATGCATCGGTGATAAACCCGGGTGTTAACAACAACGCACCGCCGACACCGAGGGCCAACCCTTCCATTAACTGGAATGCCGGAATTTCACCACCTGCGAGCCGACTTCTGGCCTTACCCAGCGTAGACAGGCCCTGTGCGCGCAGCAACCAGGTACCAAGCATGGCGGTCAGCACAACAATTGCGATAGTCGCCAGCGCGCCGATGCTGCTGCCGACCTTGATCAGCACAAATATCTCCAGAATCGGCATGCCGACAAACAACAGAAAGACTATTGGAAAAGCCATTGGGTCCGTTATCCTTTATAGGCGGTGATTGCTAAGGACGTCACACAGTTAAAATTGCCGGCAGGCAATAGAACGCAAAGCGTGCGAACGCGCATATTTTCGCTCCGGCACACTATTATTTTTAACTTGCATTGACGTCATCGCCTGAACATAAACGTTTAGATATGGTCGAAAACAGAAAATACCACGGAACCCCCATGACCACTCGTTTGTTCCGCTACCTGAGCACAGTGCTGCTGGCACTATTCACCAGCGCGGCGTTTGCTCTGTCGCTGATCGGCGGCGACGATGAGCAGGAACTTCTACCGGCAGAAGAAGCCTTCCAGACCTCTGTGTCTGTCAGTGATGCCGGGCAGCTCGCTGTGCACATCGATATTGCCGACGGCTACTTTCTATATAAAAGCAAACTGAAAGTCACCTCGGACGCCGCCAGCATTGGCACTTTGGATATTCCCGACGGAGTGCGCAAGCAGGACAAATGGTTCGGTGAAGTAGAAACCTTCCGCCACTCACTGAAGTTCAGTGCGCCGGTGACCAGCAACACCAGTCAGACATCGGTGCCTGTGACTGTGGTGTCGCAGGGCTGCGCTGATCTCGGGATCTGCTACCCGCCGCAGTCGCAGGAATTTGTGATCGAAGTACCGGCAGGCGCAGCACCGGCAACGGCAACACTTAAACCACTCATCGATTCATCACAGGCGATGAGTGATCCGGTGCTTACCGACACAGCATCGAACCGCCTCAAGCCACTGACATCCCTCGGGCTTGGCAACAACCAGCAAGACACCGCACAAAACAGCTCTGCGCTGTCATCGGTGGTTAACCCGCAAAATGACTCAAGCCTTGCCAGCATGCTCATCGACTCCGACACCGACGAAGTGCTTGACCCGGAGCTTGCGTTTATCGTCACCCCCGGTCAGGCAATAGACGGTACGGTAACGATTAACTGGAACATTGCTGAAGGGCACTATTTATATGATCCGAAGTTCAGCTTCGAAGTGCTGCAGCCTGTCGGTGCCGGCATCGCTGCCACTGAACTCAGTGACGGCAAGATCAAGAACGATGAATTTTTCGGTGAAGTAGAAGTCCATCGCAACAATACCGATGCATTGCTGCGCTTTAACAATAAAGACACGCTCAGCAATGTGACGCTTAAAGTGGGCTACCAGGGCTGTGCCGATATTGGCATCTGCTATCCACCGCAATATAAAGAATTCAACATTGCTGAAATTCCAGCCGCCGCCGTCATGGCGTCAGTAACACCGTCCGATGCCAGTGGTGTAACCAACACCGGCAGCGTAATGAAAACCGCGCTGTCCGATAACACCGAAGCATTGCCGATGGCAGAGCAGGATCGTCTTGCCGCAAGCCTCGGCAGCGGTAAAACGCTAACTACCATACTGACTTTTTTCGGGCTCGGGCTGCTGCTCACGTTTACCCCGTGCGTGTTGCCAATGATCCCGATTCTCTCTTCAATCATCGTTGGCAACGGCACGCGCATTGGCACGACAAAAGCCTTTTCACTATCACTGGTTTATGTGCTTGCCATGGCGCTCACCTACACCGTCGCCGGTGTCATCATTGGACTGACCGGTGAGAACATTCAGGCAACCCTGCAACACCCGTATGTGATTGGTGCTTTCGCGCTGCTGTTTGTGGTGTTGTCGGCATCGATGTTTGGCCTGTACGAACTGCAAATGCCTGCATTCATTCAAAACAGACTGACCAATGTCAGCAACAATCAAAAAAGCGGCAGCCTGGCAGGCGTTGCCACCATGGGATTTTTATCTGCACTTATTGTCGGCCCCTGCGTTACTGCACCACTGGTGGGTGCATTAATTTATATTGGTCAAACCGGTGATGCGGTACTCGGTGGTGCAGCATTGTTTGCACTGAGTATGGGCATGGGCTTACCTCTGTTAATCATCGGCACCTCGTTCGGCAAGTACCTGCCTACTGCCGGTCCGTGGATGGATAAAATTAAAGCAGTGTTCGGTGTCATGCTGCTGGGCCTTGCTATCTGGATGCTCGATCGCGTAGTACCGGGCTGGGTTACCATGGCATTGTCTTCACTTCTGTTAATCTCTGTCGGTGTATTCCTCGGCGTGTTTGAAGGTAAATCAGATAACGGCTGGCAACGACTCGGCAAGGGATTCGGTTACGCCAGTCTGGTTTACGGCACGCTGCTCATGATCGGTGTCAGCACCGGCAGCGGTACACTGTTCAAGCCACTGCAGGGACTGACGGGCGGTGCGGGTGGACAGTCACTTACCACTGTAGAAGCATCACAACACGTCGCCTTCAGTCGCATTAAAGGTGAACAGGAACTCGAAGCTGCACTGGCACTGGCAAGAACGCAAAACAAACCGGTTATTCTCGATTTCTATGCCGACTGGTGTGTCAGCTGCAAAGAGATGGAGGCGTTTACGTTTACCGATGAACGAGTAGCGCAGCAGATGAATCAGGCGGTATTGCTTCAGGCTGATGTCACTGCCAACGACAAGCAGGATAAAGCGCTGCTGCGACGCTATGGTATTTTCGGTCCACCGGCGATTATTTTTTACAGCACCGAAGGCACCGAGATAAACGGCGCCCGGGTAGTCGGGTTTATGTCTGCGGATAAATTCAGCAGCCATCTCGAGCGTGTACTATAGCGGCGGTAATCACAGGCCCCAACGAAGCCGGACGCCTCATTACGCTAACGCGCTACTCTGCCCTTAGGACAAAATAGTTTTTCTTGCCGCGCTGAAGCAAAACGAATTTGTCATTGACCAGGTCACTGCCGGTGATTTTGTATTCATCGGCAACTTTCTCTTTATTCACTGAAATAGAATTTTCTTTCAGTGCCCGACGCGCTTCGCTGTTGGATTTTAGAAAACCGGTATCGGTCGCAAGGGCGGCGACTATATCGAGGCCATTGTCTACCGATGCGCGCGATACAGTGGCCTGTGGCACGCCGTCGAACACATCGAGGAAAGTCTGTTCATCGAGTTGCTTTAAATCGTCAGTAGTTGCATTGCCAAACAAAATTGCACTGGCTGCCACGGCTTTTTCGAGCTCGGCACCGGAGTGCACAAGTTCGGTAATTTCAGCGGCGAGCCTTTTTTGCAGGGTGCGCAGGTGTGGTGCTTCTTTGTGTTCTGCAATAAGCGCATCAATAGTCGGCTCATCGAGAAAGGTGAAAATCTTAATGTACTTTTCACTGTCTTCATCACTGGAATTCAACCAGTACTGATAAAACTTGTACGGTGACGTGCGCTGCGGGTCGAGCCAGACATTGCCGCCTTCACTTTTACCAAACTTGGAACCATCTGCCTTGGTAATAAGCGGACAAGTAATAGCGAACGCCTTACCCTGCGCAATTCTGCGAATAAGCTCGGTGCCGGTAGTAATATTTCCCCACTGATCACTACCGCCCATCTGCACCGTACAGTCGTTGTTGCGGTACAGGTGCAGAAAGTCATAGCCCTGCACCAGCTGGTAGGTAAACTCGGTAAAGCTCATGCCTTCGGAGCCGGCAGCACCGACATCGCCTTCCGGTCTGATGCGGTTTTTCACCGAGTCCTTCGCCATCATGTAGTTCACACTGATGTGCTTGCCAACATCGCGAATGAAATCGAGAAACGAAAATTCCTTCATCCAGTCGTAGTTATTGACCATTAGTGCCGCGTTGGCCGCACCGGAGTCGAAGTCGAGAAACTGACTGAGCTGCTTTTGTACGCACGCCTGATTGTGGCGCAGGGTTTCTTCGTCAAGCAGATTGCGCTCAGCACTTTTGCCGGACGGGTCACCGATCATACCGGTAGCACCACCCACCAGCGCCACCGGCCGGTGACCGCAGCGCTGAAAATGTGCCAGCAACATGATCGGTACCAGATTGCCAATGTGCAGTGAGTCGGCGGTCGGGTCGAAGCCGACATAGGCACTGCGCATCTGTTCGAGCAGATGTTCTTCAGCACCGGGCATGGTGTCGTGGATCATGCCGCGCCAGGTGAATTCTTGTATTGTGTTTTTCATACAGAGGGAAGCGGTTAATGCGAGCGTGTGTTCAATGGTGTTACTTTAACAACAACGCGACCGTTTGTGCGAGCCATTCAACGTCGGCAACGTAGCTGCGAACAGCGATCCGCATTATCTACAACACCGAACTACAACACCAATCTACAACAATAGTTCAGTAAGTTTATTTTTAAGTATTTTGCCGGTAGCAGCGGCAGGCAACTTTTCAGCAATGACAATTCGCGACGGACGCTTGTAGCCGGCCAGCCGCTCTGCAACGAAATTATAGATTTCCGACTCCGCCGGCCAGTCGCGGGGATCTGCCTCAACAAAGGCATAAACGTGCTCATCGCCATCGACCCGGTGCCCGACTACCGCACATTGAATCACCTGCGGATGATCGTTTAGCGCCGCCTCGACTTCCGGCGGATACACATTAAAGCCGCCATGAATAATCAGCTCTTTGGACCGACCCACCACATGCAGGTTGTGTTGTTCGTCAAAGCGACCAAGGTCACCGGTGCGGAACCAGCCATCAGCGGTTAGCACTTCGGCGGTTTGCACCGGGTTGCGATAATAGCCCTTCATGTTGCCGCCGCCGCGAATCAGAATTTCGCCAATGTCACCTTCAGCGCCGGCTGCAGAAAAATCGAGCTTAATATCGACACCCTCTACCGGTACCCCCACCGAGATATCGTCGTTGCTGTGGCGGTGACGGGTAAGACAGACACCGGCTGTGGTTTCAGTCAGACCGTAGCCATTTTGAACCGGTACGCCATAAAAGGTTTCGGCCTTGCGCTTCCACACCGGATCGAGTGGTGCGGCACCGGACGATACATAACGCAGTGTTTTTGATGGCAGCGTATCGTAGCCCTGTTCTTTGGTGTAGTGCATTAACTGTGCGTGCATTTGCGGCACCGCAGACAGCACCGTCACACCGGTAGTCAGTGCTGTATATAAATCGGCGGTGCTAAAACGTGTTGCAAGGCGAATATGTGAGCCCGCGGTACAACAGGCCACCAGCACCGAGGCCAGCCCAAACACATGGCTGACCGGCAGCACGCCGTATGACACATCGGTCGGCTGCAACTCACGCGCAACCACCGAAGCCGCACCGGCAAACAACAAATTCTGATGTGTCAGCATTACCCCCTTGGGTGTGCCGGTGGTACCGGTGGTGTAGAGAATAGTCGCCACGTCGGCCAGTTCCGGATCGGGTGCAGACGACCCGCCATGCAGCGCAAGCTCACCGAAGCTGCCACTAATCAGACTGGCACCCAGCCGTTCAGCATGAGCTGCAGCATCTTTCGAGGCGGCACTGCAAAACAGAATGAGTGACGGTTTCGCATGTGCAATAACACGGTCAATTTCGGTAGCTGTCTGACGCGCGTTGATCGGCACAATCACCGCCTGCAGACGCGCGCAGGCAAACACAGTCGCCACCACCGGAGCACAGTTTTCGAGCAGCAACATAACCCGATCGCCCGGGCCTACCGAGTGTCGGCGCAGTTGCTCGGCAAGCGCTTCAACGGCATTGTTCAATTGCTGATACGACCAGTGGATACCCAGGGTATCAGTGATCGCCGGCGCATCCGGCCGCGTATCAGACTGGGTGAGGAGTGTTTGGTCTATATTGGCACGCATGCGATTCGATACCGTTCCTCGTTGCAGGTATATTCGCCGACTGCTTCAGAGTAGCATGAGCATCACTGGCGGTATATGTGAACGACACACGACGCACTATGCCGTTCGCACTAATTGCACATTCACATGGCATTTTATTTCTGATTATTTCAAGTGTAACAACGAGGGCTTGTTATTCATGTCACGCAATCAAAACCACCGGCTTACCACCGCAACACTACTGGCGGTGGCCGGCTCTCTGTGCCTATCTTTTGCATCTTCCTACGCAGATACTGACCTACCTATTGTGGACGCGCATGTCCACTACAGTCACGATTCGGTCGAACTGACGCCACCACAGCGCGTCATCGAACTGATGGAATCGGCAAATCTGAAGTTTGCTCTGGTATCGAGCTCTGACGATCGCGGTACCCAGCTGATTTCCGAACTGGCACCCGAACTAATCGTACCCGGCCTTCGCCCCTATCGCAGACGTGGCGAAACCGGCACCTGGTTCACCGACGAAGGTGCACTGGCATATACCGAAAAGCTACTTGAAACCAACCGTTATGCATCCATTGGTGAGTTTCACCTGTATGGCGAGACGGCAGATCTGCCGATCCCACGAAGAATTGTCGAGCTCGCCGTAGAACACAACCTTATTCTGCACGCACACTCTGACGCCGATGCCGTTGAGCGTCTGCTGGCGCAGGACCCGACCGTCAGGGTGCTGTGGGCGCACGCGGGATTTGATGATCCGGAAACCGTTTCCGCTATGCTGTCAAAGCACGATCGTCTGTGGGCTGATCTTGCGTTTCGATCCGAGGTTGGCAGCGGTGGTTCACTCAGCAACGAATGGCGGGAATTGTTCATGACACACCCGGAAAGATTAATGCTGGGCACGGACACCTACACCCCCGAACGCATGTACTTTGTGCCAGAGCACGCGGCTTCCGCCAGAGTGTGGCTGGCAACCCTACCGGCAGAAATTGCAGAAAACATTGCGTGGAAAAACGCTTACAACCTGATTATGCCAATATGGCAGGCTAATCGTCGCGCTGCACTTGAAAGCATTACTGCAGTTGCTGCAAATACAGCACAACAACCCTGCGTCAGTGCAGTCGAAAACGGCGGCATGGCTATAAGCGATCTGCCGCAGACTGTTTTAGAAACCCGATCATCAATTGAAGTCAGTGAGCCATTCTCTGTGGTGATATCGGTGTGCGGTAACAACCTGCAAAATGCATCAGTCACACTCGACGCACTGATGCCTGCGCATGGTCACGGTATGAACTACGCACCCGAGCATCGAGTGCTGTCACAACAGGAAAATTTCCTTCAGGTTGCAGTCGATGGCGTGTTACTACACATGCCGGGTAAGTGGCAATGGGTTGTCGAACACCGAAACAACAATGAACGCATGGTGAACAAACATGACTTCCAGATTCAATAACGCACACTGACTTGGCACAGACTTACGCAAAGCACGTACTAACCACTATCGTACTGGCGTTGCTGCTCTTTAGCACATCGCCGCGCGCAGAGGTTACGTTTGACGAAGGCGAACTTGCGCTGATTACCGCATTCGGTCCATGGCCTGCACCGGTACCGTCCGACCCGGGTAACGAATTCTCGGGACTGACATGGGCAGAGTCACTCGGAGAGCATTTATTTCACGATAAATCGTTGTCCGGAGACCAAAACATGTCCTGCGCCACCTGCCACATACGCGCTTTGGGTTTTACCGATGGCCGCAATGTTGCCGTTGGCAAAGAACAACACGTTCGCAATACCCAGGGGCTTTTTAATGCGGGCTACCAGCGCTGGTTTGGCTGGGACGGCGGTGCTGACAGTCTGTGGGCAGCGAGTATACGCCCAATGCTTTCCGATATTGAAATGAACGCTACTGTCGCCGTTATTGCGGAGCGTTTTAAAGATAATACTTATGTTACAACCAGCCTTAAAAAAGCTGGTGTCGCAAACATAAACAGTGAGGAACAATGGCTGGTCACTATCGCAAAACTGCTTGCTGCCTACCAGCGCACACTGGTATCTCCGGAGACAGCCTTCGATCAATACCGTACCGCGTTGTTAAACGAAGATGATACTGGACAACAACGCTATCCGGAATCAGCCAAGCGCGGCCTGAAACTATTTTTCGGTGCAGCCAATTGTCACGTCTGCCATTTTGGGCCTAACTTTTCCAACGGAGAATTTCACGATACCGGGCGACCGTTCTTTACCAGTGTGGGAAAAGTAGATCCGGGTCGCTACAGCGGCGTTAAACGGGTTACCAACGATGTGTACAACCTGGCAGGCAGATACAACGGCACCATGCAGCCTGCAGAAATACGCAAAACCACCACGGTAAAAATAGGACAAAGCAACTTCGGTCAGTGGAAGACCCCGTCACTGCGAAACCTGACGCGCACAGCACCGTACATGCACGATGGCAGCCTGAAAACACTGCGGGAAGTAGTCGACAGTTACGCCGACATTGACCCGAGTCGCCTGCATACACAGGGAGAGTCAATTTTAAAACCACAGCAATGGTCTGACAGTGAACGGGAAGACCTGGTGAGTTTTCTGCAAACACTCAGTGAATGAATAGAAATCTGAAACCGCTGCCTGCTACAGCTTAACGTGCCCTGCTCCACTGAATTGGTCCGTTGCGATTGTCGAGCAGTGAAACTAGCGACGCCGAGCCGTAAACAAAGAAAAATACCAGCGTAGCCAGCGGATTGCACATCATAGTGAACAGGCTTTGTCTGTCCATTTTTAAACGCTTTCCGTCGTTGAAAAACAGCAATGGAAAACGATCACGAAGCTCACGGTTACCTTTGATCCAGCGCGCTCTAACTTTGATTAAAGTAAACAACCCCTGCGGCACCGGCCACTCATAGTGTGCACTGATTTTGTGGCGTTGTTCACTGGTAAACAGCATCCGCACAAACTTGTCGTCTGAGTGTAGTGTTGGAAATTTATCCCACATTTTCCGCCCGCGCGCATTTACACCGTAACACCCAATACCGGTCACAGCAGTTCTGATGTAAGGCATCGTCATCCAGATCCGACCATAGGAGTTACTGAAGAAGGAGTCACTATCCGGAATTGACAGAGAACCACTGAAATAAATTGCCTCAGGACGTTCGAGCAACTGACACGCCTGCCGAAGCAGGTCGGGGCCGCACTTAACATCGGCATCGAGATACAAACGTGCCGGATACCTTGCTTTAGTATCGGCCAGATTCAACGCTTCGTTTTTGCTGCAGGCGGTAGTATTAAGCACAATGAATTGAAAGCCCTTACCGGTTAACTCGGTCTCAAAGCTTTTGCAAATATCAACGGTATTGTCGGTACAACCGTTTGCCGAGACAACAATCTCAATAGGCGATTGCACAGTTTGATTTGACAAACTTTTAAGGCAATCAGCGATAACGGCTTCTTCATTGCGGGCCGGGATAATTATTGTAAGCATAAGCCGGTGAACTATCTGGTACAAAAAGGGGCAAAAGCGGTGAGACCACGCTTTATGAC
>CAYZVB010000157.1:1938-12317 GCA_964481315.1 uncultured Granulosicoccaceae bacterium | reverse complement strand
TTGGCGGTGTTCACTGTGCGGGTATGTGTGGAGGTATCGTCACAGCGCTGGGCATGCAGAGCAGGTCAGAGGTTAGCGCTTCACCGGTTGCATTTGTGCGTGGTAACAGCGCTGCTTATGCGGCAGGCATACCGGTCGGTGGGTCTTTACGTTTCGCCGCAATAAAAACCGCGATGCTATATAACACAGGTCGCATTATGACTTATGTGTTACTCGGTGCGCTGGCGGGTGCCGCCGGCTCGGTAGGCTGGTGGATGCAAAACGCATTGCCGGTACAGCAGGCTTTTTTTGGTTTAACCAACGTGCTGTTGCTTGCCATGGGGCTGTATGTTTATGGCATCCAGGCACCCGGCAGGCTGGTCGAAAAGGCCGGTGGCTATCTGTGGCGGTTTATTCAGCCGGCAGCAACACGGCAGCTGCAGCGCGGCGGAAGTTATTCTGCGTTAATGGCCGGTTCGGTGTGGGGGCTGGTGCCGTGCGGGATGGTTTATGGTGCGCTACTGGCGGCGCTGTTGTCGGGTAGTGCGGTGCGCGGCGCACTGCTAATGCTTGCGTTTGGCCTGGGTACACTACCAAACATGCTTGCGCTCGGGCTTTCCGCACAGTGGCTGGCGGGGCTTAAGGGTAACCGCGTGCTGCGTCGCTTCGCAGGCTTGTTCATTATATTTTTTGCCGTTGCAGGTTTTCTTCGCTCCGGTATCGCTGCAGATATTCCACTACTTCAGCTGCTGTGTTTACCACCTCAATGAATACTGCAACAGCGTCAGCGTGTTTTCACTGTGGTGAGCCACTGAACGGGAATCTCCAGTCGGTTGAATTTGATCACCTGCCACGTGCAGTCTGCTGCAGCGGTTGTCAGGCAGTGATGGCTGCGATTGTTGATGCCGGCCTTGGTGACTACTACCGGCATCGCACAGATGTGGCTGTTTCTGGAAATCTTCCCGAACAATTACAGCATAAACTCAATGAGTTTGTGGTTTTCGACGATCCGGAAATTAATCAGCGCTTTGTGCATGAGGCGGACGATGCTGCCAGTGAATATGACCATACAAGTGATGAAGTAAAGCACAGTCAGAGTACGGGCCCGGTGTGGGTCACGCTGGCTGTCGATGATATGCGTTGCGGTGCGGTGACCATGTTTGTGTTTTTGTTGCTGTTGGCGCGCTATGTTGAATGGACGCTGCGCGCGAAGGCGCAGCGTGCACAGATTGATGTTGCTTCACAACTGCCGGACACCGCAGAACGGATTTGTGCCGGTGATGTTACCGGTGAAATTGGCAGTGAAGCTGGTAGTGACCTACTAAACGCCGCAACTGAAACTGTACCGGCCTGTCGGCTGGAGAAGGGTCAGAGAATTCGCGTTAACAGCGGTGATGTGGTCCCGGTAGACAGCACTGTTATTCATGGCACAGGTGCGATCAGTCAGGCAGTGTTAACCGGTGAGAGTAAGCCCGTTACCGTACAGCCCGGGTCGGAAGTGGCCGGCGGCGCGGTGGTTACCGGCAGTCCGCTGGTGCTTACGGTAGACAAACCACAGCGCAACAGCGCACTGTCGGTGATTGGACAACTGATTGACCGCGGTGCTGCGGAAAAGCCTGCGCTTGTCAGTGTGGCTGATCACATTGCAGGCTGGTTTGTATTCGGGTTATTGATCTTTGCCGCTGCGGTATTTGCCGTATGGACTTACCTCGACAGTAGCCGCGCACTGGCGGTTTCTATCACGGTGCTGGTGGTGTCGTGCCCCTGTGCATTGTCACTGGCAACACCTGCGGCACTGGCGGCCACCACAGCACGTCTGTTGCGCAGTCGCTTGCTGGTCACGCGTGGGGATACCCTCGAAAAACTCTCTTCCATCACTGATATTGTGTTTGATAAAACCGGTACCTTAACGCGTGGTACTCCTGAAGTGGTGGCGGTTCAGTGTGAACCTTCACACCAAAAATCCTTACTGTTGCAGTTAGCAGCATCGCTTGAAGCAGGCTCTGCACATCCGTATGCGGCAGCGATTGTCAGCCGTGCGCAAAGTGATCAAACCGTGCCGCCTGCATCGGTTTCCGAAAACATAACTTCTGTCACTCATCACATTGGTGCAGGTGTTAGCGCACAGTGGCGGCAGCACGGCGAAATCCGTCTCGGGTCAGCTGCCTTTTGTGGGTTAACCGGGTCACAGCGTCAGCATTGGCACGATCGGTTTGGTCAAAACGATCACACACACCAGCCATTAAACACCGCAAGTGTGGTTTATCTTTGTCAGATTGACGGCGCGGAAAGTATTACTGACGGGTTGCCGACAATACTGATGGCGCTGTACATCACCGATCCGCTGCGACAGGAATCGTTATCTGTTGTGCAGCAATTGCAGTCCGGCGGTTACCGCATACATCTGCTGTCGGGAGATGAAAGCCGCGTCGCCAGCGGTGTGGCCGGACGTCTGGGTATAAAAAACTGCACAGCCGCCGCATCACCGCAGCAGAAACAGCATTACGTTAATGCACTGCAACAGCAGGGTGCGCGAGTATTGATGGTGGGCGACGGAGTGAACGATGCACCGGTGCTTGCCTGTGCCGATGTGTCGATGGCGGTCGCCAATGCCAGTGCGCTTACCCGAACCAGCGCCGATGTGATTAACCTCGCGGACGGTGTGCACGGGTTGCTGCCGCTGTTGCGACTTGCAAAAAAGACACTACGGGTGGTGCGACAGAATTTGTTATGGGCAGCACTGTACAACGTTACCGCCATCCCGCTGGCAGCCCTCGGGATAATCGCACCATGGGCAGCTGCGTTGGGGATGTCCCTGAGTTCACTGCTGGTGGCAGCCAATGCCTGTCGATTATGGCGCAGCGGGTTACCGCAACAGACAGCACCTGCGGCCACCTTTTCGCTACACAGCAGAGCGCCGGAAGCGCCAACTGCCATGCAGGAGAGTATGCCCTGATGGAAGCACTGATGTTATTAATACCGTTGTCAGTGCTGGCTGTACTGGGTGCCGTATTGTTCTTTTTCTGTATGAGTAACAGCGGCCAGTTCGATGATGATCAGGGGCCGGCCTGGAGTGTGGTGCTGGACGATGACAGTACCGAGCAGTACACAGACAAAACAGACCCTGAAACCGATTCGTAAAGTGGCCGTCAGTTTGTGAGTTTGTGTATTCCGGCACTCCTGCATTTGATCGTGATCAATGTTGATTCCACAGGTTATAGCAGACTAACTGCTATCCAGTGACTGCCTGATACAGCAACGGGTAGTTGCTTCCAACACCGGTTTTGAATCAAAACGAGAACAACAAATGAGTGCAGCAAGCGTTGATTTGCCCGCCGCCGACCCGCCGATGGATCAGGCAGATACTTATAACTACCGGGTAGTACGGCAGTTTTCGATCATGACGGTGGTGTGGGGCGTGGTAGGTATGCTGGTCGGTGTGATCATCGCCGCACAGTTAACCTGGCCCGCGCTGAATTTGAATGTACCATGGCTTAGTTATGGTCGGCTACGGCCATTGCATACAAACGCAGTGATATTTGCATTTGGTGGCAGTGCGTTGTTTGCAACCTCTTACTACGTGGTGCAGAGAACCTGTCAGGCGCGGCTGTGGGGTGGCTGGCTGGTGCCGTTTACGTTCTGGGGGTGGCAGCTGGTAATTGTACTGGCTGCCATTACCCTGCCTCTGGGTATGACTCAGGCAAAAGAATATGCCGAACTTGAATGGCCTATCGATATTTTAATTGCTCTGGTATGGGTATCGTATGCGCTGGTATTTTTCGGCACCATTGTTAAACGGCGCACCACGCATATTTATGTGGCCACCTGGTTTTATGGTGCGTTTATTCTAACTGTTGCAGTACTGCATATTGTTAACAGTGCGGCGGTACCGGTGTCGCTGGGCAAGTCTTACTCTGCGTACGCCGGTGTTCAGGATGCAATGATCCAGTGGTGGTATGGCCATAACGCTGTTGGTTTCTTTTTAACCGCTGGCTTCCTTGGCATGATGTATTACTTCATACCCAAGCAGGCACAGCGACCCATCTATTCTTATCGTTTGTCTATTGTGCATTTCTGGGCGCTGATATTTACCTACATGTGGGCGGGCCCGCATCACCTTCATTACACCGCGCTACCCGACTGGACCCAATCAGTCGGTATGGTGTTTTCACTGGTACTGCTGGCGCCTTCATGGGGCGGCATGATCAACGGCATCATGACGTTGTCGGGTGCCTGGCATAAGCTGCGAACCGATCCGGTACTTAAGTTTTTAATTGTGTCTCTGTCTTTCTACGGTATGTCTACCTTTGAAGGGCCGATGATGTCGATTAAAACGGTCAATGCCCTCTCGCACTATACCGACTGGACCATTGGTCATGTGCACTCCGGTGCGCTTGGCTGGGTAGGTCTGATTTCGATGGGCTCTATTTATTATCTTATACCCCGGCTGTACGGCCGTACCGAAATGTACAGTGTAAAACTGGTGGAGCTGCACTTCTGGATTGCCACGCTTGGCATTGTCGCCTATATCGCCGCGATGTGGATTGCAGGGGTAATGCAGGGTTTGATGTGGCGGGCCACCAATGCTGACGGCACCTTAACCTATGCATTTGTAGAAAGTGTTAAAGCGTCTTACCCGTACTACATGGTGCGTTTTTTCGGCGGGCTGTTATATCTGAGTGGCGTGGTAATCATGTTGTACAACGTAATGATGACGATTGATACAGGCCGTGCAGTTGATGCTCCGGTCAGGCCTCCGCTGGACAGAAATAACTCTCCTGCTAATCCCGCGCCCGGCGTTGTGTCGTCGGTTTAAGGCAGGAGGGAAATAATAATGAAACTATCGTCTATGAAATTGTCGCACGAATTAATTGAAAAAAATGTTGCACTGATGGTCGTGTTGATCGTGCTGGTCATCTCGGTTGGCGGGCTGGTAGAGATTGTGCCGCTTTTCTATCAGAAGTCGACAACCGAACCTATTGAGGGATTGCGCCCGTACAACGCACTGCAACTCACCGGCCGCGATATCTACATCAGGGAAGGCTGTTACAACTGCCACTCACAAATGATTCGCCCTTTTCGTGCCGAAACAGAACGCTACGGTGCCTATTCGGTGGCGGGTGAGTTTGTTTACGACAGACCGTTCCAGTGGGGCAGTAAACGCACGGGGCCGGATTTGCATCGGGTGGGTGGCCGCTACAGTGACGAATGGCATCGCGTACATCTTACCAATCCGCGTGACGTGGTGCCGGAGTCGAATATGCCGGCTTATCCATGGTTAAACGTTAATCGCCTCGACCCGCAAAAGGTGGTGCCGAAACTCAAAGCACTGAGAATGCTCGGCCATCCCTACAGCGATGAAGAAATCGCCAACGCAGAATCGATGCTCGAAAACAAACGCGAGATGGATGCATTAATCGCCTACCTGCAAGTGCTTGGCACAGCCGGAGTATCAGTCAAATGATCGATGTGAATATTCTTAGAGCGTTAATCACTCTGGTTAGCTTTATCAGTTTTATAGGCATTGTCTGGTGGGCCTGGAGCAGTCGACGCGCCAGTGCATTCACTGAGGCTGTCAACCTGCCGTTTGCCGATGAAGAGATGCAGCAGCGAACGATAATGCAGCAGCGTTCAGAGGTGCCGGTCGCAGAGCAAACCGGGGGTAACAACAATGGCTGATTTTATTGGTGAAGGCTGGAGTACCGCCATTGCGGTGATTGTGATCATTTCGATTGCTGCCTGTGCACTGCTGGCGTGGTCACTGGCCTCGCGTCGCGCTCCGCTGCAGGGTGATGGTACTGTTGAATCAACCGGTCATGTGTGGGATGAAGACCTCTACGAGCTAAACAACCCGTTACCGCGCTGGTGGCTGTATCTCTTCTATATCACCTGCATTTTCGCTGCAGTATATCTGGCGCTGTATCCGGGTCTTGGCAGGTTTGAAGGAACATTAAACTGGTCATCTGCAGGTCAGTATCAGCAGGAGGTGGCTGATGCCAGAGCGGTGCATGAGCCGTTGTTTGATCGCTACCTTGCCATTGCGGCGGACGAAGTGGCTAAGGACAGTGAAGCGGTCGCTATGGGTGAACGGCTTTACTTAACCTATTGCACTCAGTGCCATGGTTCGGATGCCAGAGGCAGTCGTACGTTTCCCAATCTGGCCGATGGTGACTGGCTGGGTGCCGGTAATGCGCAGTATATAAAAACTACCATCAGCCAGGGCAGGGTTGCGATGATGCCGCCGATGCGTGCGGCAATTGGTGGCACCGATGCCGATGTCGCAGCGGTTGCTAACTATGTTTTGTCATTGTCCGGTGCCAGTCATGTGCCAGACCTTGTTGAGCCCGGTCGTGAAAAGTTTGCCGCGTGTGCTGCCTGCCATGGTGCACAGGGGGAAGGTAATGGTGCTGTGGGTGCGCCCAATCTTGCCGACAGTATCTGGTTGCACGGCGGTTCCAAGGCAGCAGTGAAAGCGGCAATCAATCAGGGCATTGAAAATCGTATGCCGCCGTTTGGTGAAATACTCGGTGAAGGCAAGGTGCATGTGCTGGCCGCGTATATCCTGAGCCTGTCTCAAGGGGCGCAGTGAAACGATGCCAGGTAAATCGGTTCCCGGTGAAGCTTCGGTATCAGATACCGACCACCTGCTGCTGGAGGTTCGCGAGAAAATCTATGCACGTGCGGTAAGTGGAAAATTCACCCGCTGGCGCTGGGTCATGGTTGCGCTGACGCAGTTGTTGTTTTACGGGTTGCCGTGGCTTAACTGGAATGACCGGCAGGCAGTGCTGTTTGATCTTACTGCCCGCAAGTTTCATTTGTTTGGTCTTATTCTGCACCCGCAGGACTTTATCTATCTCACCACACTGCTGGTGGTATCGGCAATGTCGCTGTTTTTGTTTACCACTGTCGCCGGCAGGTTGTGGTGCGGTTACACCTGTCCGCAAACCGTCTACACAGAAATGTTCATGTGGATAGAACACAAGGTAGAAGGGGATCGCAACCATCGTATCAAACTCGACAAACAACCGTGGTCGTTTGAAAAGCTGCGAATTAAGGCAACCAAGCACGGTTTATGGATACTGCTGGCGCTTTGGACAGGCGTTACCTTTGTCGGTTATTTCAGTCCCATTCGTCAGCTGGTGCCCCAGGTGTTTAGTTTGTCGGTGGGTTTCTGGCAGGGCTTCTGGATTGTGTTTTATGCGTTTGCCACCTGGGGCAATGCCGGTTTTTTGTGCGAGCAGGTTTGCAAGTACATGTGCCCGTATGCAAGATTTCAGGGAGTCATGTTCGATCGCGACACGCTGGTGATTACCTATGACAATAAACGTGGTGACCCGCGAGGCTCAAGGAAACGCAATGCCGATTATAAATCTCTCGGGCTGGGTGACTGTGTCGATTGCAGTCTTTGTGTACAGGTGTGCCCCACCGGTATCGATATAAGAGACGGTCAGCAGTACGAATGTATTGGCTGTGCGGCGTGTATTGATGCCTGTGACTCGGTGATGGATAAGGTCGGGTATTCCCGCGGACTCATTCGCTACGATACGTTAAACGGCATGGAAAATAACCTGAGCCGCACGCAGTTGTTAAAGCGTGTACTGCGGCCCAGAGTACTGCTCTATACCGCCATAGTGACGGTGGCACTGGGTTTTCTGATGTTCAGTCTGGTGACAAAAGTACCGCTGAAAGTCGATGTCATGCGTGATCGTGGACAACTCTCCCGAACCCTTGCAGACGGAGCAATAGAAAACGTGTACCGGCTGATGCTGATCAACAGTGCCGAGAAAGATCGTGACTATCGATTGTCTGTTGATGGTTTTGATTCACTGAGCATTAACACTGACACAGTAGTAAGCATTGAATCGGCGTCCAGTCGTCTGGTACCGGTGAGGGTTCGAGCACAACCCGGCAGCGCTGCTGCCGGCAGTAATGAAATTCACTTTGTGGTGACGGCCGTAGACGACCCGTTGATTAGGCGGCGTGAAGTGTCTTCTTTTTATATGCCGCAAAGTAAACCGCAAAATTGAAAAGTTCTACAGGAAAATCTGATGAATGCTGCAATAGAACCCCTTAATGAACCCTGGTACCGGCAGTTCTGGCCGTGGTTTCTGATCGCCATACCATTGTCATCGGTCATAGCCGGTTTCTATATGCTTTCGCTGGCGCTGAAAACCAATAACTCCCTGGTGGTCGACGACTACTACAAACAGGGTAAGGAGATTAATCGTCGTATTGAACGTGATCGTGTAGCCGCCGGTTTCGGGCTGAAAGCACAGGTGAGTTCAACGGTAGAAGGGGTTGTACTGCAGCTTGAAACCAATAAAAATGCTGGGTTGCCTGCACCTGATACGCTCATGCTGCGCTGGGTACACGCAACGCAGGACACCAAAGACGGTACAGCATCCATGGTGCATCTGGGGAACTACCGCTATATTGCAGCAGGTCGGCAGCTACCAGTGGCCGGTGTCTGGCGACTTCACATCAATGACCCCGCCAATCCGCAATGGCGACTGATTAGTGACCGAGTGAGACTGACTGACAACAGCGAAATAACCATAAGCAGTGGTGCTGATGAAACAGCTGACAGTGCATTGCCGTAATGATTGCAGATGATCATAAAGAAAAGCGTTGGGTTCTGTGTTTAATGCAGGTGCTGTGGCCCGGGTTTCTCGGCGCCATTGTTTCGGTGGGTGTGTTGTTTTCCCTGGTTGATCCGCTTGAGATTGAGATTGTGAATAACTATCTCGGCGGTCGACGCCTGGCAGCCTACACCATGGGTTTTTTGCTGCTGTGGTTTACCACCACTATTGCCTGTCTGCTGACCTGGGTGCTTACTGCCCGCCCGAACTAAAGCACTGCCGGAATTACCTGCCCGGGTTTCTCGGCGTTACTCTGCTTTGTGTTTATGTCTTACCGGTCTGGTGTTACAGTCATACGGTTAATTGAATAGCAGGGCGGGTTGTTTGTAGAGTGAAAACGCATTCAGAACACAATAGTGTCTGTGACATTCTGGTGCTGGTTACCCCGTACTTTAATCTTGCCACAACTACAGCTTTTCTAGATCCGTTTAGAGCAGCCAATTATCTAAGTGGTGAGTCTCGCTTCAGATGGAAGCTGCTATCCGTTGAAGGTACAGAGGTACCCTGCAGCAACGGGCTTATCATTCAAACGCAAGCACTTGATGACTACACAAAGTCTACACCCGATATGATCGTGGTGTCATCAAGCTGGACACCGGAGAAGCACCATACCCGTGAGGTAACTACTGCGCTGAATACATGGTCGCGACGGGGTGTAAAAATCGGTGCGCTCGATACCGGTACTTTTATTCTGGCCCGTACCGGATTGCTTAAAAATCGACATGCGACTGTACACTACGAACATCTCGATGCGCTGTCTGAACAGTTTCCTGACATTAAAGCGTCAGAGAATCTGTATGTGATTGATGAAGATCGATTTACCTGCTGCGGTGGTTCTGCATCGACTGATCTGGCGTTGCAGTTGCTGCGTGATTATCACGGCAGCGGCTTTGCAAATTCTGTTGCACGCTACCTGTTTCATCATAAAGTCAGAGGGCCCGAGGCGTCACAGAATCCCGAGCAATCCGAACCCTTCGGTCAAAGTACTCCCGCAATTGTACGGCAGGCAATTCAAATGATGGAAGCACATCTTGAATCTCCACTGGCAATTCCAGACATCTGTGAACGGCTTAATGTCTCTCAGCGTCATCTCAATCGGCAATTTACGCTGTATGTTAACAAGTCCCCGGTGATGTACTACCGTGATATTCGTCTCGACCGGGCGCGCTGTCTGGTGACGCAAACCGAACTTAAACTTGCAGAGGTGGCGGTTGCCTGCGGGTTTAGTTCGCAGGCTCACTTTACCCGGTGTTACCAGCAGCGCTTTGGTCTGGCACCGGGTAAAGACCGGGTTGTCGGACGAGTGCCCTTTGAGTTTAGAGCGTGGCCTATGTATAACCCGGGATCTTCTTAGTTTGGTACATGGCGGCTTATGATGCCGGTGCGACTCTGGTACCGCAGACGTTGCAGTTATTTTCCGTCGCCACAGTCAGGGCAGAACTGCGGGTTCTTCCACCTCGGAATGCGGGCTTTACAGCTGCGGCAGACAATGACACTGGATCTTTTCTCTACATGCCAGTGTCCGGAACCCTGGTGGATTCTTGAAGCACGCCTGCGCGTGATGTTGCGTTCTTCTTCCTTGTAATTTTCGATCATACTGGTTCTATCTACTCACGTTGTTGCGCTGAAGTGAGTGACTGGTTTTACAGGCTGGCAAACAAATGTTTGTTGGCAGTTGACCATGCATTGCCTCTGAAGTGGTGAATAAGTCGGTTTGTATAATTGACATAAATCGGTATCGCTGGATTCTATACCCTCGGT
>CAYZVB010000157.1:1257-1928 GCA_964481315.1 uncultured Granulosicoccaceae bacterium | reverse complement strand
TGATTTTAGAGTCTACCTGCACTGAGTTTGACGATCCCGCAATAACCGGGTTGCATAGATTGTTTCTCTCTACAATACACATCGTGACTGACCTCTGTCAGGGACTCAAAGGCGTCTAACATTGAATTCTGAGAATAACACAGCAACAACGTATCGTAAGTCTGACGGTTTCACCGGGAGACCGCGATTGCATCTGTTGAAGTGTTGTGTTGCTGCTGTTGCGGGTATGCTGCCGTTAACCGCCGAAGCAGAAACTACCAGCGACAGCTATCGCTGTGAACTTGGTCTGCAGAGTCGCGGAATTTAACTGGTCTATGTTGATGAGCCCCGTCAGGTTCCGGGTGAAATTCGCGAGTTGAAAAACAACGATTCACTCAAGACTCTGTGGCGTGCGGATAATGATAGTTCGTTTTGCCTGCGTCAATTCACAAGTTATCGAAGTAAACTTGTCAGTAACGGCTGGCCGTGCAGCGTTGGAAAATCTACTGAGCCACCGCTCACGCAGAACACGGCTGAGCCGGAGCCGGCAATTCCTGCCGTCAGTCTTTCGATTGAAAGCAGCGTAACTTCGGCTGCGTCAACCGTTGCAGCGATCCCCGGCACCAGAACTGCCGAAGCACAGGTTCAGCTCTATGAAAACCAGCCGGGGTTCCAGATAGAGTATCCGTCAC
>CAYZVB010000157.1:0-1247 GCA_964481315.1 uncultured Granulosicoccaceae bacterium | reverse complement strand
TTGAAGAGTATCAGCAACAGGAGTTGTTATACTCGAGCAATATCTATGAACGTCTGCAAGCCAGAATAGAGTTTTTAAACAGACTGCTGGCTGAGCAGAAGTCACAGCAGACGGAAGTAAGTGTTACGGAATTTTAGTCTGCAGCATAGGGAGAGTGTCCAAAAGTCTATCGACGCGCTGTATATCGCCGGAAACCCGATTCGTGCACGAGGATACATGCGGTATTGTCGCCTCGCTAACGCGTCGGGTTTCCTAAAAGACTAGCTGAAATGACTTTTGCGACACCGTCGTAGCGAGTAGCAGTTAATCGATAAAGTTATTGTTTTACGGTTAACCGTATTTTCGCACCATCCGGCACGTCTTTAATTTGCAGGGCCACATCACCTGAAAGACGGATTATTTGATCCAGCGGTGCTGTCTTAATGTTTGCCGGTGCGTACTCTCCACCGAGCGGGCCAGGAGTTATAAAGCAGTACTTGCGGCCATCGCCTAGCGGCCCGTGGCTTTTGTTTGCCAGCTGTGCCAATGCATGCATGTACCAGTCTTCAAGAAATTCAGGGTCGGCGGTTAACTTATCTAACGCGTCTTTGTTGTCTGCAACTACCTTGCAGTAGAGATCTTCGGGGCATAGACGCCAGTATCTGTTTTCGGCATCTTTTATCATGAGATTGCCAAAGTCGTTTTCTCCGACAATCTCAACCGGGTCAATGCCTGTCCATCCCCATGATGCCTGTACTTCGTCGATAATATTCATTATATAGTGCTAAAAATCCAGAGGTGCGTTTTCGACCACTTCTTTGAGTACGAAGAAGCTTCGTAGTTGTCTTACATTAGGTAGCGTAAGCAGTTTTTGTCGATGTAGTTTGTTGAAATCGGCGGTGTCTTTAACGCGTACTTTAATCAGGTAGTCAAAGTCGCCTGCAACACACTGACACTCCAGCACAAACGGGAACTTTAAAATTGCCGCTTCAAATGCTGCAAAGCTCTTGGGTGTGGAGCGCTCCAGTACCGCGGCCACAATGACCAGTCCACCGTAGCCGACAGCTTCCGGATTCACAGTAGCACGGAAATCACAGATGACACCTTCGTCTATCAGGCGCTGTGTGCGTCGGTGGCAGGTAGGGGCGCTGACGTTAATGCGTTCGGCAAGATCTGCGTTAGAAATTCTGCCGTCTTGCTGCAGTAGTTTTAGGAGCTTGCGATCTGTAGCGTCCAGTTCAGTCATGAAAGAATATTCAATTATAGTG
>CAYZVB010000156.1:7274-12366 GCA_964481315.1 uncultured Granulosicoccaceae bacterium | reverse complement strand
GGACAGTGTCGGTCAGTACCTGTTCGCGCTCGTCCTTCGGCTCACCCACCGCCAGCCCGCCAACCGCGTAGCCGTCAAAGCCAATCTCAATCAGCGCTTCAGACGACTGCTTTCTTAAATCGGTATACATGCCGCCCTGCACAATACCAAACAGCGCATTCGGGTTTTGCAGTCCGTTATGAGCCGCTCTACAGCGTTTTGCCCAGCGCATGGAAAGCTCCATCGATTCTGCAGCGACCTGCCTGCTGGCCGGATACGGTGTGCATTCATCAAAACACATGACAATGTCAGAACCCAGATCCGCCTGCACCTGCATAGACACCTCAGGGTCAAGCCACACATCACTGCCGTCAATCGGGCTTTTGAAAGACACGCCCTTCTCAGTAATCTTGCGCATTTTGGCAAGGCTAAACACCTGGAAGCCGCCGGAGTCGGTAAGGATAGGACCCTGCCACTGCATAAAGTCATGCAGGTCACCATGCATCTTTATTACTTCGGTGCCCGGTCGCAGCATCAGATGAAATGTATTACCAAGAATGATCTGCGCGGCGGCCTGCTGCAGCTCTTCAGGCGCCAGCGCCTTCACCGTGCCGTAAGTACCCACCGGCATAAAGATAGGTGTTTGAATTTCACCGTGTGCGGTTGTTAACACACCGCGACGTGCTGCACCGTCGTTACCGAGAAGACTAAATTTCATTGCACCTGCCAATCAAGGTTCATTGCCGGAGCCTGCGGATTTACTTTGCGGAAACACCAGCATGGCATCGCCATAACTGAAAAACTGATAGCGCTGTGCGACTGCTTCGCGATACGCGTTTAACAGTCGCTCGTACCCACCAAACGCACACACCAGCATTAACAGGGTGGACTTTGGCAAATGGAAGTTGGTCACCAGCCCGTCAATCACATGGAATGGATCACCCGGTTTTAAGAAAAGCCGCGTATCACCTTCAAACGGCTGTAATTGTCCGGACTGCGCAGCAGATTCAAGCGCTCTGACAACCGTAGTCCCCACCGCAATAATTCGCCCGCCCTGCGCTTTGCATTGATTTATTCGACTGCATAATGACTCAGTCACAATCACATGCTCACTGTGCATTTTATGATGCGTGATATCATCATCTCGAACCGGCTGGAATGTCCCTGCTCCCACATGCAGCGTGAGAAACGCCGTGTCGATGTTTGCCTGTCGACACTCTGCGAGCAACGCTTCGTCAAAATGCAAACCTGCCGTAGGTGCTGCAACCGCGCCAACCTCTGTGGCAAACACAGTCTGGTAGCGTTCACTGTCGGTATGGTCAGCTTCGCGCTGAATGTACGGCGGCAACGGCAGGCGACCGTGCGCTTCAAGATACTCGAGCAATGGCTCAGCGGTGTGGAAAGTTACTTCAAAAAAATCATCATCGCGACCGGTAATCACCGCGCTCGCCTGCGCCGGCAACTGCACTTCCGTACCGGGCTTTGGCGACTTGCTGGCCTTACACAGGCACAGCGCACGTTGATTGTCGAGTATGCGTTCTACCAGTAACTCCACTTTGCCACCGGTCGCTTTCTGACCGTAAAGCCTGGCTGGATAGACGCGGGTGTTGTTCATCACCAGAAGGTCACCGGCACGCAACAGCGAGGGTATTTCAGTAATTTTCCTGTGCTGCGGTTCAGCACCCTCGAGCAACAACAACCGCCCATCAGAGCGCTCAGCCGGCGGCGCCTGAGCAATCAGCTCTTCGGGTAATTCGTAATCAAAATCACTTAGTTGCATGGTTAGCGGGAGTCAGTCCGGAAAGAGTAACAGTGGTTACACAACAGTCGCGCGGTAGCGTTGCCAGATTTCACAGAACCCGCTGGCAAGCGGCAGGCTGCCGGAATCTGAATTGCCGCCGGCATTATCGACCACTGCATTACGCACCCACTGGTCAACCTCTTCCGCTGTAAACCACTGCACTTCATCGACTTCATCTTCAGCAACCACAAAAGGGCCGTCAAAGACGGTTTGGTAGACCATCGCAAACTCCCGACCGTTTTGGTCTGTGGGATGCATTTTAAACAGCGGTTGCAGCGGTGAAGTTGCAATGAAACCCAATTCTTCCTCAAGCTCACGCGGTGCAGTTTCGTCATAGCTCTGACCGCTCTCAACATGCCCCGCACACGATGAATCCCACATCCCCGGGCATTCATCTTTGAGCATGGAACGTTTCTGCAATAGCAGCCGATTGCCGGAATCAAATACCAGCACATGCACCGACCGATGCATAAGCTTCAAGCGGTGTACTTCACCACGGGTGCGGGGCTCGATCACGTTATCGTTGTCATCGACGGTATCGAGCATTTCCGATTGCAGCGTTTCGGCCATAGTTTTGCGATGCCTGGGTAACGAGCAGCAACCTCGAAAGACTGCCACGATGCATTAATTACTTTTGCTTCCGTCAATAACCACCAACGGGCCGCGCAGTATACCCGATGTGCCGGTGCCGGGTTGCCCGGTGGCTACCCCGCTATACAGCGGGCAGCACCGTTAAGGTGAAAAAAAGCAGGCACAGGCGTAGGCTGTTTCCGTGACCGGCATCTATCGGAGGAAATTCAGCATGACGGCAGAGCTCGAAAACAATATCGCAGGCCACTACACCACCGACAACCTGCTAAGTAATATCAAAGCGGCACTTATCGCCGCAGGCAGAGACCCGGATAACCTGCGCCCACAGGACCTAAAAGGCGTCGACGAGTTTCATACCGGCGGTGTGCAGGCCACCGACGATCTGCTGGAACAACTCACCATTACCGGCGCATCTCGCATTGTCGACATTGGTTGCGGGATCGGCGGTGCCGCAAGACACATTGCCACTGCCACCGGCGCTGTAGTAACCGGCGTCGATGTAACCGCTGACTATATTGAAACCGCTGAAGCATTGTCACAGCTGGTTGGTATGCATGAACAAACGCGCTTTATGCAGGGCAGCGCGCTGAATATGCCACTGGCCGACCGCAGCTTTGACCTGGCGACCATGTTTCATGTCGGCATGAACATCGAAGACAAACCTGCGCTGTTCCACGAAGCCGCCCGCGTACTGACACCGCAGTCGACATTCGCACTTTTCGATATTATGCGCTTTGAATCCGGTGATCTTACCTTCCCGTTTCCATGGGCAGAACAGGCCGAGTGGTCTTTTGTAGCACCACCGGCAACCTACATAAACGCTGCACAACAGGCGGGCTTTGAACTGATCGGGCAGCGCAAACGGCGCGACTTTACACTGGCATTTTTCGAGAAAGCGTTTGCAGCAATAAAGGAAAGCGGCGCACCGCCACCAGTTGGCATACACCTGTTAATGAAAGATACCGCAGCGCTAAAGCTGAAAAACTATGTTGCCGAAGTTAAGGCAGATAAACTCGCCCCGGTTGAGTTGATCTTTCGCAAAATGTAGCCGGCCTCTTTTCAGCCAACGGTGTTCAGGTGCGGGCCACCGCACAGACACACAATACCGGTCACTGTACATAACTCGATGAAATCACCTGCCCGCTTCTGATATCGTCTCTACGTTGATCTAAACGATTATTAAAAATGCACACACCAATGGTTAAACTTTTTTCCATACCGGCACTAGCGCTGTCACTGGCTGCGATTAGCGGTTGCGCAGAAGTTGACTCTGCAGATATCAAAACGTCAGGTATCTACTCTGAAATGAGTGTCAGCGCCGAAGACGACAGCACGACCGTATTCGTTCGACTACGCACTGGTCGTCCACTCGATGCGGACACCATCATTCTCTCGGATGGCGATCAGCTCAGCGCCACCATGGCAGGTGCGGTTACCTCTCTGCTGAAAAACGAAAGCGATGCCTACGAAGGTAGCTTCAGCGCAGCGCCGGCCGGCGCTGAAGTTAAAGTTGCGCTGTCACGCGCGCAAGACCCCGGTGCACCTGACTCAGTAGTGACATTACCCGAAAGCTTTGAAATTACCGCACCCGATTTTGCTGAAACCTTTAACGCCGGTGAGAGCATTACGGTGGCATGGTCACCGGCCTCACCATCTGGTTCCATCGATGTCACCTACCGCATAAATTGCAGAGTTTTCGATGACAACGGCCTGCCTTCAGGCGCAAACTACGGCCGAAGTTATAAGACGGACGATTCCGGCACACACACAGCTCAGATCAATGATGTACTCAACGTACTGGGAAACCAGGACGACCTGGAGTCGGGCATTTCCTGCCCCTTAGAAGTGACCGTCACACGTACCAATGAAGGCACCCTCGACGCGGCACTAACTAAAGGCGGTGACATCAAAGCAACCAGAGAAAAATCCGTCGTCGTTAATGTAATTCCATAACATTGTCGGCCAAATAAAACCAGAGAACCTTATAAACTGGCGGCTGCGACTTGTACCACATCTGCGATCAGTTCGATTCGGGAAACATTCAGCATATCGATGTAATGGTTTTCCCGAAATTAGCCAATAACATAGTCAATACAGAGAGACTTCGTTTCTGACCCGCTTAGAAAATGATCACCTAATCAGATTCGTTTTCTTTTTTTATTTGTCTGTCATCCTTGTACTTAGGAACTTTTATCAAAGGCAGGCTAACGCCAGGGAATCCGCACCTTATAGCCAAAGAGCTAACTTGCTCTCTTAAATAAGGCATCATGAGCATGGGAGCATTTTTTTTTGCCCAATCACCGATAAAATTTATATCGAAATTATCTTCGTCTACTTCAAAGCGTGCAAGCAAATGAATATCAAGGTAGAAAGGATACTCGGGCGTACGCTCATCGTCTTTCTCCAGTCTCTTCCCGATTGTCGCCCTACCTCGCAGGTGTATAGATTTTTCTTCACTATTATAAGGAGAGTGAGTAAACCCCACCTTCACATCGTAATTAGTTTCTTGGAACCCATAGCCAGACATGTAGGCGACAAAATCAATATCACCAACATTCACATAGACAATTTGGATCGGATGCTTCTCCATAGCTACGCCGCCAACAGAAACGATGGCTTCTGCAGTGTCGCAGTTGTCCGTGTCCGCCACTTCACAGATCTGGTAAGTCACTGTGTATGTGCCCGGCGTTGCGCCTGCTGGTACAGTCAATGTACCATCTG
>CAYZVB010000156.1:0-7264 GCA_964481315.1 uncultured Granulosicoccaceae bacterium | reverse complement strand
CTACGGAACTGTAGTACTCAACATCATCGGAAAAATCTAACACCAACTGCTCACATTCTACGCGACATTTTAGGTCGGCCTTAGAATAGGCTACAGGGGTGTCAGGCAGCCCGAATACATCACCCAGTTCACCGTCCTGAGATCGAATAATCTCTAAAAACTCCCGGTCGCTCATAGAGCGAACTTTCTCCATTACTTCTTTAAACGCCTTCCTGTATTTCTCGGTTGCCATCTTCACACTCCAGTTACAAGCTATATTCTATAGCATCAATTTTTACGACTTTCTGGTTTCTCACTGCGGCGCACTTTGAACGCCTTTTATCTGAAGCAATCTCGCCGATTGTAAAATTTCCTCTGGGAACATCAACGAGCCCCAACACTGCGTCATACCGACAACCCAATTGCCCCTCTAAAAGCTGAACAAACACGTCTCTTATTCTGCTTTGCTCTGGCTCTGACAGACTTCCGAATCTGTTCTTTCCCTCCAAAAAGAATGCATCGTAATCCGTCGAAACTTCCGCATCATCAAAATCTAGGTAACATTCTTCGTCCAAATCCAAACTCACGAAGATTATCGCACAGTCTTTGTTTTCAGCTTTTTCGTAGGGACCATCTTCGAATTCAGACGCTTGTAAAAACCAAATTCGTGCCAGAGAGCCGCCAAGTCTTCTGCCTGTTTCAGAATTGGCGTGGAGCCAGAAATAAGTTCCCTTACCTATTCGACCATGTTTGCTGGGATCGAACCCCCCGTGCTTCTGAATGGACTCAGCGAAAGACCTGCAAGTCCCGTGGCTACCTCTCATACTAATAGAACTGCCGCCTAGTGCTCCGACTTCGTAGAACTATATTACAAACCTATTCGTTAGATGTATAGAGGAATAGACACCTGCAAAGCCAAGATAGCCGTCTTGACTACAACATTGAGACTCACTACTTTTTTAGGGACCCACCGAATGCACTGCAAACCTGCCCGTTAGTTGGCCTTGCTTGAGTGATCAATAATGTCACTTAACACACTGGCAGCTTCATTCAGAATAATGTCCGGGAACTCAGCGTCATCGTCGTCATTACCGGACGCACCGAACGCTTTACGCAACAGCTCTTCGCGCTCTTCCCGGTCACCTCTTCGCTCCTGAATCTCTGCTTTTCTGGTCGCTTCAAGCAACGATACCTGATTCTCGGCACGCGCCTCGCGCTGTGCCTCGAGCTCTTCGATTAGCAAGCTAAAAGATTCACTGGCCTGGTAACGAGACTCATGCCGGAACTGCGCATGTCCGTAGTTAGGCGCTGTGTCAGACCATGCATCATAGTCGGCAGCAGAAACCTCGGCCCACGGCAGAGCATTGTCGAGCCCGCGTTCTCCCTGAGCATCGGAGTCGAGCCCCGTAGGAAATAACACATCAGCTACTACACCGCGATGCTGGGTCCCTTCACCGTTCACTCGAAAAAACTGTGCAATAGTGACTTTTAACTGACCAAGCTTACCTTCTCTGTCGAGCGGTACAACGCTCTGTACTGTGCCTTTGCCAAACGTAGGCTCACCCAGTACAACACCGCGGCCGTAGTCCTGAATGGCCGCTGCAAAAATCTCCGAAGCCGATGCACTGCCCCGATCTACCAGTACAGCCAGTGGCCCGTCGTAACTAATGGATGGATCTTTATCCATTTCAACATCGACTCTGCCGCTTGAATCACGTATTTGAACTACCGGACCGGTTTCAATAAACAACCCGGTTAGCTGCGTCGCTTCAAGCAGTGAGCCACCGCTATTGCCGCGCAGATCGATGATCACTCCGTCCACACCGCCGTCTGTTGACATTAGCTCGCCAATCAGTCGCTTTACATCGCGAGTGGTGCTTCGGTAGTCGGGCAGTCCCTGTGAAAGACCCGCAGTATCGAGATAAAACGTCGGCAGATCGATAACGCCAAAGCGCCTTTTACCACCGGTACCCGGCACCTCAACCACCGAACTCTTGGCCGCCTGCTCTTCGAGTTTAATTTTGTCACGCACCAGCGTAATCACTTTGGGCGGTGTGCCCGCCGGCGCTTTGCCAGGCAGTATTTTTAATCTGACGGTTGAGCCTTTAGGGCCACGGATCAGATCAACAACATCACCTAACGGCCAGCTGACCACGTCGACAATCTCTTCGTTTTCACCATTGCCAACACCAACAATCCGATCATCAACGCTGACCTGTTCACTCAGAGCCGCGGGGCCGCCGGCAATCACGCGTCGCACCACGGTAAATTCATTTTCGGTCTGAAGTGCCGCACCAATCCCTTCCAGAGATAGGCTCATATTGATTTTGAAGTTTTCAGAACTGCGCGGTGAAAAGTAGGAGGTGTGCGGTTCTACCGACAATGTGTAGGCATTGACGAAAAACTGAAATACATCGTTTGAGCCCAGCTGACTGACCCGACGCGACATACGCTGATAGCGTTGCGCCAGGGTGTCGACCAGTTCCTCGTCAGATTGCTCTGCAAGCCGCAGGTCGAGCACGTCACTTTTGACGCGCTTGCGCCACAGCTCATCCATGGCCTGCTGCGATGGCACCCACTGAGCTTCTTCGCGGTTAAAGGTGTAGTTTTCGTCAATAGTAAAATCGAAATCGCGTTTCAGCGTCTGCCGTGCAAACTCCGCTCGCTCTTCAACTCGCACTCGAAAGCGCTTGAAAATATCGAATACCGGCTGCAACTGTGCACGCCGCAGGGCATCGTCAAACTTCTGTCTGTATTTGTTGAACTCGGCAATGTCGCTTGCCAGAAAAAAGTTCTTCTGCGGATCGAGTGATTCAAGGTAGCGATCAAATATCTGCTCGGATAACTCATCGGTCACCGCAACCCGCTTGTAATGGTAGCGCTGCATGAGCTGCAAAATTCCGGCAGTCGCATCGCGATGCTCCGGAGTCGGGGCAAGCGACTCCAGCGTTACTTCGCGACTGTCATCAGCATTGACAGACGCACTGAGCACAGCTCCCAGAGCAAATACCAGCGAGCGTGTCGCTAACCGGCCTCTGCAATGACCTGACAGCCACTGTCTGGGCCCCGTGAACGCAGGCAACCTGCAATATGTAAGCAGTCGGTAGAAATGGTTCAAACGACGATGGGGCTGCTGCATTAGTAATTCTTCTCCGCTGACGCACAGAAAGACAATGGATTGATGTGGCTCATTTCTTATTTATGTTACCCAAACTGGCAGTTGCACGTTCCAACGCTCGCAGTGCGTAAGGCACAACCTGTCACCACTCCCCAGTTCGTTGGGAACACAGATCGCCACACAAGTTCAAACCGACACGATCGTGTGACCTGGGAAAGTACACAACAACTCGGTGATCGCAGCCCAAACTGCTGCAGCGCAGAATAGCCTGATCGGCGTGTCGAAATGTCCAATACGTTGAAAAATGTCCGGCTCTTAATAAACCAGCATAGCAATATTCACTCCCCCGGCGAAACCCGGGCAAACCAGACGGCACAGGCCAACATCCGGCCGTATTCAACATATGCCGCACTTTGCTGGAGAATCAGGTCACAGACAGTGTCTGTTTTCCCCACCAGACAACGCAGCACCTTGAATTTACTACACTTTATCCCTAGCTTAATAGAAACTGAACCTCTCCCACGCCACTGAAAACAATCGCCGCAAACTGAAAACAATCGCAGAAAAAATTATCCGCAATTTTCCCGGCCTTCTCATCGAGCTGAGACGGCTGCTATCGGTATTGCTCATGCCGTGGGTAAGCATTCTGCTTTTTTGCTTCGCAGCATCCTGGTACAGCTTGTTTTTTCTCGGTTTCGATGTGCTGCTGGCCCCGATCCTGAAACTTTGGTTGTTGCTCAAACCACTTCTGCTGAAAACGTTCCCGGCTCTGGTTTTATGGCTTTGGACACATACCGGCGCCAAGCTCATAAGCTGGATCGGCGAACTGGCGGCGCTGCTCAGTACCATTCTGGGTGGCTGGAAGGCATGGTCGGTTAAAAAGCTGGCCAGGCAGACAACCCGCTTTTTTCTCAGCCTGTCTGCACGATTCGTTGCAGTGAGCGTATTGCTCAACCTGTTGTTCGGTCACGAAAGACGCGGTGTAAGACTGTTGCCGGCACTGGCAATACACCGGCTGAGTTCCACCTGGTTCGGCCGTGCGGTGTTGTGGTGGAAGGCAAGCTCCGAACGTATGAAGCGCCTGTTGCTGGGGGTTGTACTTTGCATCGTTTTAATAGTTGCCGGCCAGGCCATGCTCGGTAATTCTGTACTGCTTTTTGATCTGGCCTGGGAACTGATCCTGCTGCTATGGCGTCTCACGCTGCATTTGTGGCGACTCGCCAGCCCTTTCCTGCTGAAAATAGTGCCGAACTTCATTGGCAACTTTGTCACCAATAAGTTGCTGCCGCTGGCTGCAGACGATATACCGATCATAAAGGACGATCACCGGGTAATATATCTGCGCTTTAATATCCGCAGGCATATTCGACGCACAAAAGCGTGGTTGTATCTGAAAAGCCGTGCCAGACGACACACTGTCAGAAACCGGATAACTCCGTTAATCAACGATAATATTCGCGCAAAAAAGTCGGCACTGCTGGACGCAGCAACCAGGCTGCGCCCGGCAAAAAGCAAGCACCCAAAAGGCTAGCTTAATTCAGTACACTGGTTTTTAAACACACGGGCTAAATAAAGTGCACTGGTTATCAGCGCAAAGTTTACAGGCGCACCGACAAAGTTAACTGTAAGGCCAATAAAGCGTAGCCACATCACCTCTCACAGTAGCCGAAAACGGAATAACACGCGTACCTTCAGATAAACGCGTTACGCGCGACTGCACATTAACCGGTAATCCATTCAACGCCGAACGGTCTAATGCCCGGCTAAACAACCGACGCTTGTCGAATTGCAACAGCGTTTTATCACCAGGCGCGAGTGACACCGGCCGTTCCATGCATGCCCCGTTGCAATCGAACACCTCTCCGTCAAACATCAAACTACCGTTTGAAAATTTGCTTACAGTGACTGGCTGCGACGAGTGATTGCGCAGCACCAGCGTCTTTAGCAGATTATCAATTTTGCTGACAACTATTCCGGAAACCTCAGCGGTAGTATTACCACTCAGCACAATAGTTGGCGCTATACCAATTGCTGCTACCGCAGGTACACACTGAAGGAATCGGCGGCGTTTTAGATTGTCGGGTTGTGTGTGGTCAGCCATAAAACAAACTCCTGATGTGGTTGTTCTTAAAACTATCGGCTCACGATATGCAATTCAACGGAATTGATGTCAAACACTGTCAGAAGAAAATAACTTTAGTTCACACTTAAGTTAGCACGGGTGGTTTTGCACACACTTTTTCATACGGATATCGTTCTTTCAATCCTCCTGCGTAGGCATATATGTCCAGCGTCGCTTCATACGCCTCCTGTGTAATCTCAATGTGAGGCGACCAGTTGCCGAGTTTCTGATAAGTCGCAATGCAGTTGGTTAGAACAGTGCTGTCTATCGCAGGGAAATATGACTGCTGCGACTGCGCAATGACTTCGGCACTTTCGGCATTCATGTATTTTCGTGCCTCGCTGTAGGCGCGAGTAAAAGCCACAGCCATATCAGTAGTTAACCAATCACGGTTTGCCGCCAGACTGGAGAACCCGCACAAGCCTACCTTTGGGCCAACCTGCGCGACGATATGACCCACACCATCGGCCTCAAGTTGTTGCGGAAACGGACCCTGCTGCTGCACGTAGTCACCTTCACCTGCACGAAAAGCGGCATCCATATCTGCCGCACCACCAACTTTGACGACATCAATCTTTTTAAAATCTATACCGGCTTTGTGACAGGCATACTTAAACATCACAAGTGGTTGACCACCGCCAAACAATATAACCCTTGCACCTTCAAGCTTTTTCCAGCTGAAACCCGGATCAGGGGCCTTGCCGGTCAGGTAAAAACCATCCATTTCGTTAACTTGTGCAAAGTGCCTGATATTGCTGTCAGCTCCATTCCCTTGAGAACTAAAGCCCTGACTCAAAGCCGATTGCACAACATGGGCAGAACCATCCTTCAATGCGTCGAGTGCCGAGGTGCCGGGTTTTGCAACTGACCAGTTTACATCGAGCCCTTCGCGCTCAAGAAAACCACCAGCGAAGGCTGCAATTAAAGGAGAATAAAACGCTGAAAACAGCGTGAATTGAATATTAATTTCCGGCACTTAAGCCCCCGAAGCAAAATCGCAATACTAACCGTATATACATTTGATTTTCTACAGCAATCGAGCGCCACAGCACCTCTATTGTCACTTCCGCCGACAACAACCCGCCGGCGGAAGTAAAAGTCCGTTTGGCAAAACGTCAGGTAACTTCCACCAGGCTTTCGTCCTGTATATTCTCTACATCTTCCATATCGCTTAACTTCCCTCTGCCGTGACCTTTTACTTTTTCTTTATGTTTTATTAATTGCCGGTCAAGTTTATCAGTAAGCATATCTATAGCGGCATACATATCGGCATCACTGGTATCTGCAAAAATACGCACGCCCTTTAGGCTAACGGTAGCCTCGGCTTTTTGACGTAGTTTCTCAACGTTTAAAATAACGTGTATGTTCTGAACATCGCTGGAGTGACGTTCCAGTCTATCCATTTTTGATGTAATAAAGTGGCGCAAAGAATCGGTGATATCCAAATGATGACCTGAGATAGTAAGATTCATCGCTTTTCCCCTGTAACTGGTGAAGGTTAAGAATATTGTGTGTGTACATCGGTAATGCGGGTAGCGTTGAGACAAGCTCGCAGCGCTGAAGATTTATAAATGGAAGGACCGATGCTGATATCGGCTTAACAGGCGGGCGTGCCTTGATAAGGCATTTTAGAATCGTGTATAGCTTGTCGTTAGTCAGAGTAATGACAACCTCCTTCGGGGGCTCGAAACCACGATTGATTACGATTGACAGGCTCACCGCCAACCGGACGCCTTTAGGTATATCATTGAATCCGCACAAAGTCTAAAACGAGTTTGCAGTTTCGTGTCGATAAACGACGTTGAATAATTGACACTCAACTGCAGCTGTACAATTTGCCACGCAAACACTGACTTTCACTGTTACTACAACTGCGGTAGTGACTGAAAAGTACCAGTAACGGCATTTTCACAAACGGTACCCGTTTTCCCGTTGCACCACATTGTAAATTTGTACATTTTTCGAATTGTAAAAAACAAACCACGGCCGGACTAAAAGATCCCTACGCGGAGCGCAGGGGCTTGGGTTGCCCCAGAGGGGCTCAG
>CAYZVB010000155.1:0-12375 GCA_964481315.1 uncultured Granulosicoccaceae bacterium | reverse complement strand
CCCTCAGACCCCACCAGAATGTCAGACATACTGGCATTGGAATCAACCAACAGGGCATCAATGTTATAACCACCGACTCGTCGCAGCACTGCGGGGAAACGTTCTCTGATAGTGCTATGGTGCTGTTCGCCAATGGCAAACAGATCTTCATACAACCGCTGTTGATGGTCATTAGACGGGGCTGCACGGGAAAACAAATACTCGGACTCGTCCGCCATTAATGCATCAACTGCAAGCACGTTATCTTTCATGGTGCCGTAGTAAATCGAACGCTGGCCGCAGGAATTGTTTGCGGTCATGCCACCTATGGTGGCGCGTGAAGCGGTGGAGACATCGACCGGATACCACAATCCGTGCGGTGCCAGCGCCCGGTTCAGTTCATCTAGCACAATACCGGGCTCGACAACGCAGCGACGGTTGGCGACATCGAGCTCAATAATCCGGTTGAGGTGCTTAGAGCAATCGACAACCAGCGCATTGTTGACGGTCTGCCCGCACTGCGATGTCCCGCCCCCTCGCGCCAGCAATGGAATACCGTTGTGCTTTGCCGTGCGCAGGCAGACCCGTAAGTCGTCGAGTGACTTTGGCAGCACAACACCGCCGGGCATCATTTGATACACCGACGCATCGGTGGCATATCGCCCCAGATCATACGGGTTCGACAGCACCTCTCCCTCTACCGAGTTTTGCAACTGCGCAATGAAGTTGTTTTTGGACTTTGCCTTCATCTGTATACCGATGGGTTAGTTTGGCCTGTTCAGACCTCTGACAATCTACCACGTTGAGGCAGGTGCCGGACATCAGCGATGAATGCAATTATGATAAAGTGTCGGCGAACAGATTGAGGCACTAAACGATGCGAGAGACCGGTCGGCATTTTCTGCAAATACCCGGACCCAGTGCAGTTCCGGACAACATTCTCAGCGCAATTGCCGCACCGGTGGTCGACCATCGCGGCCCGGGATTCGGTGAGCTCGGCCACTGTGTGCTGACCGGTATGCAGGGGATTTTCAAAACGCAGCAGCCGGTAATCATTTACCCCTCTTCCGGCACCGGGGCATGGGAAGCAGCGCTGGTGAATACACTATCACCTGGTGACAAGGTGCTGATGATCGAGACCGGTCACTTTGCCAGTTTATGGCAAAAGCTTGCGAGTAAACTTAAGCTTCAGCCGCAGCTGATCGAAACCGACTGGCGTACCGGCGCAAACCCCGAGCTAATTGCCGACGCGCTGGCCGCTGATACTGACAAGTCCATTCGTGCAGTGTGTGTGGTGCACAACGAAACATCCACCGGTTGCACCTCCAGAATTGCAGCAATTCGTCAGGCCATCGACGATGCCGGCCACCCGGCGCTACTGATGGTCGACACCATATCAGGGCTTGCCTCAGCGGATTTCCGATTTGACGAATGGGGTGTTGATGTCGCGGTTTCAGGTTCGCAGAAAGGGCTGATGCTGCCGCCAGGGCTGTCGTTTAACGCGGTGAGTGAAAAGGCCATAAACGCCGGCAAATCCGCCACGTTAGCACGCTCTTACTGGGACTGGGGCGAGATGCTCACCGCAAACAAAAGAGGCTACTTTCCGTATACACCGGCCACCAATTTATTGTACGGCCTTAGGGAAGCGATAAACATGATCAACGAAGAAGGGCTTGAGAATGTTTTTATCAGACATCAGCGTCACGCTGCAGCAACCAGAGCCGCGGTGCAAACCTGGGGTCTTGAAATCCAGTGTACCAACGAAGCTGAACATTCTCCGGTACTGACCGCAGTGCGTGTCCCGGACGGCCACAGCGCAGACAATCTGCGCAGCGTAATTTTACAGCACTACAACATGTCGCTAGGCAACGGACTGGCAAAGGTGCAGGACAAAGTGTTCCGCATTGGCCATCTTGGTGACTTTAACGATCTTATGCTAAGCGCAACACTATCGGGCATTGAGATGGGACTGCATCTGGCCAACTTGCCCCACCAGACCGGTGGTGCACAGGCTGCCCTTGACTACCTGAAAGCAACGCCAAAAAGCGTGTAGTTTCGGTTAACAGAACCGGGCAGCCAACTGCTCCCGGTTTTGTTTGCAAGCGTTTTGACGGTGGTTATGAAGTTGCTGCCGCGGCAAACTTGCCCAGCGCACCACTGACTTTTTTCAATACCTCGTCGCAACCTTCAATGCTGTGACGTGCAGCCAGATGGGCCGGGTCGTTGTAGCCGAGCCAGACCTGTCCATCGTCGTCTTCCCAGACCAGCGCTTTCTGCGGCAGATCAATGGCAACAGAGCGCGCGCACTGCATTAGGGGCGTTCCAACTTTCGGGTTACCGAAAATAACCACCTGGGTGGGCTTGAGCTCGAGCCCGGCTTTTTTCGCGCCTTCGGCATGATTCACCTTACCGAATACATTCATACCTTTCGACTTCAGCACGCTTTCCAGCTTATCGACCGTGTCCTGAACACTGTGCGCACTTTTAACCTTTATCAGGCCTTCGCTGGCGTTTACCGAGGCGCAGCAAAAGGTTGCGCAAATCATACCGACAATTTTTTTAAACATATTTCTCACCGTTAAGCGTTGGAACTCCATAAGAGCCCGGAACTGACCACAAGGTTCCTGAAACGCTTAACTTTCCATTGGACCGCCGGCATCCTTCCAGTCGCCGATGCCGCCGATGTTGGTCACAGAGGTGTAACCCATTTCCTGCAGAGTCTTGCCGGCCAGCGCTGCCTGGCCGCCTGCGCCACACACCAGATAGAGGTCGGCGTCTTTTTGCATGGCACCGTTGTGAAACGGAGTGCTGGCATCGGCGGCAAACTCGATGAAGCCGCGTGGAATACGGTGAGCGCCCGCGATGGTGCCGGTTTCGTTGATTTGTGCCGAGTCTCGAACATCGACAAACACGCCGGAGCCTTGATTAGAACTGTGCTTTGGCAGCGCGTCTTCGGCGGAAATTCGAGTAACAGTGCTGTTAGCGTTGTCTAGAAAATCTTTAGCTGATTTCATGAGGTGCCTCGCATTGAATGAGGCACCATATTACACCACTAATCAGCCGCCGCAGTATGCTGCAGAATACAGGTGATCAAAATAGGCGTCCGCAATGTGCGCATCGCCAGTGGCATTGGGATGGATTAAATCCTTTTGCAACATATCGACAGCAAACCCTGAACGCACATCCACAACCTGCAGCAACGGGTTACCGGACTGCGCTACGTACGCTTCAATCTGATCGCCAAGCTCGGCAACTGAAACCGGCTTGTCTGCACCATTGCTGGTGTCCACCCACGGAATCAGATTGGCCAGCAGTACAAACGTGTTCGGGTGAGTTGACTGAATAAGCGCTACCAGCTGATCTATTCGCGAAAGGGTTCCTTCGACATCGAAATCACGCCAGATATCAACCGATCCAATGTGCAGCAAAACAATATCGGGCTTATGATAATCGACATTTACAGCAGCGCCGGCGTTGCGCCCTCTTCCCTCAAGAAAATCAGTGGTGCTGTGACCGCTGTAACCTTCATGTGCACCATAAAATCCGACGTCCGGGCTGGATGCACTCTGCGAACCGACAAAAGTTACCGGACAACCGCCATCGGCCATTAAACCTTTTAGCGCAGGACGATAGCTGGATGCGCCCCTGACGCCCTGAGTAATCGAATCACCCATAGCCATTACTCTGAAGCCACCATCATTCGCTACCACCCCTTTCAGGAAATCTTCAGCACTGGCGGCTGACGGCACCAACTGCTCCGCCACTGAGGTGCTGGTGGATGCGGCGTCTTCAGTCGCAGCTTCGTCGTCAGCAACCGGCGCAGTTACCACCGGATCACGCACCAGAGGCTCGCCACTTTCTACCGCAATGGCAACAGGCGCTACCTGTGGTGCGGTGCCTGAAGATTCAGAAACTGTCGCACCACCACCGCAGGCAGACAGAGCCGCAGCAATGCCTGCGACAAGCGTTAATCGAGTCAGAATCGATGAGCGTATCGTTGTATTTTTTGTAAGCATCATTTTCTTGTTTTTCTTATTTTCGCAGCGTCGCTGCACTCAACATTTCGGATCGCGGTATTCCGCTAAACCGGCACCGCATCACTAATGTGTAGTTGAGGAATTGACGTTTGTCATTTTTATTGACGCATTACAAACAAGATAATATGACGCTGACCATTCAGCCTACGACGGCACCCATGAGGGTTTCCGCTTGTCGAAGAACGCACCGATACCCTCGCCCGACTCTGCTGACCCGACCCGATCGGCAAAATTTTCAGCAGCAATCGCCACTACACGCTCAGGGTTATTGTTTGCAGCAAGGTCGCGCAGCAGTCGCTTGGTATCTGCCACTGCACCCGGTGCACAGCCCAATACCTGAGTGCGCAGCTTACTCTCCAGCAGATCAAGACCAGCGACATCGTCGGCAAGCTCATCGACAAACCCGTGTGCCAGAGCTTCGGCACCACTGAAGCGCGCAGCAGTAAGCATAAGCCGGCGCGCCGTCGCATAACCGAGTTTTTGTATCGCGTACGGTGCAATTTGCGCCGGGCTCAGACCGATAGCAGTTTCAGTCATGGCAAATTTGGCGTTTCGTTCGCACAGCACAACGTCTGCACAGCAGGCCAGGCCAAATCCACCGGCCATTGCAGCACCTTCAATACTGGCCAGCACAACCTGTGGCATCCGGTTCACGGTTTTAAGCAGATTGCCAATACTTTCAGACGTGAGTATTGCCTCACTGCGTGGAACAGCACCCGATGCAAGCTGTTTAAACGATCGCAGGTCACCACCGGCGCAAAATATTCCTCCCCGCCCCCTGAGTGTAATACCACGGGTACTACCGTCTTCTGCGACCTGCTCAAGGACGCTCAGCAGCTCGTCTCTCATTTCATCTGTCAGAGCATTGCGAATTTTTGGCTGATTAAACCAGATTGTCAGCCATCCTCCGTTTGTTTCAAGCTCGAGTGTTTTATAGGTATCCATGGCGTACAGGTCTCTGAAGTCATTGAATTTGCTACACTGGAGCTTACTACCGACACATTTGTAGTGGCGTAAAAGTAAGCACTCTGCAACACGGGCTTTCAGACCCCGACGGAATTCAATATGAAAATCGACAATACCATTGCCGTTATCACCGGCGGCGCATCCGGACTGGGTGAAGCAACAGTCAGAGAACTTGTGTCTCGCGGTGGCAAAGCAATCATTGCCGATGTCAACGAAGCCGAAGGCAACGCACTAAGCGAAGAACTCGGTGAGCACGTTGTGTTTCGCAAGACCGATGTCACCAGTGAACAGGACGTAGCCGACACCCTCGATGCGTGCATCGATGCATTCGGCGCGGTGAATGCCGCAATCAACTTTGCCGGTATTGCCGTAGCGGTAAAAACGCTTGGGAAAGACGGCCCGCACCCGCTCAAGCTCTACCAGAAAGTGATAGACATTAACCTGATCGGTACCTTCAACGTATGTCGACTGGCATCAGAGCGTATGCAAAAAAACACCGCCAATGAAGACGGAGAAATGGGTGTTATTGTAAATACCGCATCGGTAGCGGCTTTCGATGGCCAGAAAGGACAACCGGCCTATGCGGCCTCGAAAGCCGGAGTCGCCGGACTGACGCTGCCGATGGCCCGGGACCTCGCCAGTTACGGAGTGCGGGTTAACACTATTGCACCAGGCTTGTTTCTCACCCCAATGCTCAGCGCACTGCCTGAAGAAGCGCTGCAGGCACTGGAACAACAGCCATTGTTTCCACAAAGATTAGGTAAACCAGAGGAAATCGCAAAGCTTGCCTGCTTTATGATCGAATGTGCCTACTTAAACGCCGAGGTGGTCCGTCTTGATGGAGGAATACGACTGCCGTAGCAGCGGGTCGTTCAAAAAGTTTGGTTACTTAAGGACCGCATGACCCACCAGGTAGCGTACTAGTGGATGATGCACGACTTGTCTATCTGACTAAAGGCAGATGGCGACTATGCCCCGTATAGGTCTATCTTTGCTGCAGGAGCAGTGGCAGTACATGTATGTATAGCCTTATGGTGCAGTTGGACAGCAGTCGCACAGGGATGTGCCATTGTATTAATGACACACCCGCACGAAGCTCAATCAGACACTGTACTGGTCAAAACCTTCCAGTGTTGCCATTCTGTCGGGCGCACCGACCACTGCCATACTCTTCTCTGAACCGGCCAGGTATTTTTCAGCGACGCGGCGCAGGTCATCGAGGCTCACACCGAGCACCATTTGACGGATCCGGCTGATATATTCGGGGCCACGTCCATAGCGCTCTGCATAAAAATGGCTAATGGCATCACCGGCAGGTGAACCCGGCTTATCTATACGACTGATCACGCTAAGAATGGCTTCTTCAATCAGTCGGTCTTCATGGTTAGAGTCTGACAGCCACTGCACCGACTTGTCGAAGTCTTCAAACGTTTCAGTCAATCGTGGATCACGGTATGAATAGAAGCGAAATGCTGCCGCTTCACTGTCATAGCTGGCACCACCGCCATAGGCCCCGCCCTTCTCTCTAATGGCACTGTGCAGATAACCATTACCAAGGAACTCTCCAAGCACAGTGAGCGCCGGTGCATCTTCGTGTCCGGCCGGTACGGCACTATGCGATTGCCCACAGAAATTTACCTGTGCATTGGTCGACCAGGCCTGCCGCACGTGCCCGGCATTGAATGCAGGGTTAAATTCACCGGCGGCATGTGTACCATTGCCTGCCGGCAGACCGCTTTTAATCACCGCGTCGGTGACGGTGCTGCGAAGTTCTTCATCGCACACGACCAGCAATTCGCGACCAAGGCCTTTAACCTGCTGGTGGATTTGCTGCAGCTTTTGCGCAAGGTTGTTCAGATTTGCGTCATCGGCCTGAAGCTGATCATCAAGTGCTTTCAGTTCGACAATACCCTGCAAGCCGCCCCATCGATGGTTCAGTGCTGCAGATGCACTGGCGCCACTGCAGGCGGCAGTCATTGCCAGTGCGTGACCGCGACCGGTTATCGCGCTGTCACGACGGCTGCGCACCTGTGAGATGAGGTCTTTGATACGCTGAGTTTCAGTGAAATCGGGGGCATCCAGTGTCTCAAACATTAACTGCGAAATATGATCGGTGTTGCGGCTTAGCCCCTTGGCAGACAAGACAAACGCAGAGTGCAGCTTATCGGTAGAACCAAGCACACTGCGGGTACTTATACGCGCACCGATACCCCCAAGCACCGCTGCCTGTTGTGCCTGTGTTTGCATATAGTCACGACCGCCACTGCCAAGTTCGGCAAGACACATCGAATACAGCGGCAACAGGTCAATTAATTCGGCATCGAATGCAGGCATCTCACTGACCAACTGCTGGTAGACCATGCCGTTTGTCCCGGGGTGGTACCAGGTAGCGGGCAATGCCTCTACCGCGGCCGACGTACCCTGAGGAAATTTTAACTCTTTTGGTACATCATCGAGTGTTACCCGCGGCAACAGTTCAGCGTCATCAGGCTGTGACTGACGAGCTTCAAGATCGGCCGCAATACGGGCGATTTCCTGTCGTTTTTTGTCATTCAATTCACTGGTAATCGCAGCAAGTCTGGCTGCTTCATCGGACTCTTCTTTTTCCGCAAGGCCGGTATCAGGTGCCATCACCAGTGTTACCCGATGATTATTTTCAAGCAGCAGCTTTTTCACCAGCCGCGGTATGAACTGCGGGTCTTCGGCATCTTTGCGAAGTTCGATTAATATATCGTCGATGTCGAGTGCGGCAACCGGGTCACCACCGTGCAACGCCGGTGTTAAGGTGCGAAGTGCCAGTTGCAAACCGTATGGAAAACCGTCACCGGTGACTTCCCGCTGCGCCAGTTCCAGCTGATGCAATACCGACATAACCGCCTCTACCGGAACACCATTGTCGGCAACCTGCTGTAGAACGCCGAGTATTAACTGTTCTATCTGTGCTGCCTTTTCCGGATCTGAGCCTTCGAGCCCTGCCGCAAAGCCCATCTCACGGGTGTCGTCATCGAGCCCGCACAACGGCGACGGTGCAGCACCAAGGTCGGAAGTTTCAAGCGCATGTCGTAACGGTGAGCTGCTGTTGTCGAGCAGAACATCGGCCATAATGCGTGCTTCAAGTACCTGTCTGATATTCGCATTGCGACCCAGCAACCACCCCATTGCCACATGAGTTTTGCCGCTGGTGTCTTCTTCTGCAAGCGGATAAGCGGTAGTTACCTGTTGCGGTTCGGTGTAACGAACTTCATCAGGTATTGCGAGTGAAGAGACATCAATAGCTTCAAACTCGTTTAGCGCTCGCTGTTCAAAGCGTTCCTGTATTTCAGAGGCCGGCAAGTCACCGTAAGTTATAAACACCGCATTCGACGGATGATAGTGAAGCGAATGAAAGTCTTTGAGCTGTTTCCAGGTCAGATCGGGAATTACAGCCGGGTCACCGCCGCTGTCGTGGTGATAGGTAATAGATGGATACAAAGAATTGGTAAAGTGTTTCATTAGGCGCGCGTTAGGCGAGCTGTAAGCGCCTTTCATCTCGTTAAACACCACACCTTTGTACATTAACGATGACTCCGTGTTACCGGATTCTGAAAAGTCGAGCCGATGCCCTTCCTGCTTGAAGTCGAGTTCATTGAGGTTGGGGAAAAAAGTTGCATCGAGATAAATATCGAGCAGATTGAAATAGTCCTTGCGGTTGCGGCTGGCAAACGGGTACGCAGTCCAGTCGCTGGCGGTAAAGGCGTTCATGAAGGTATTCAGTGAGCGTCGCAGCATCATGAAAAACGGATCACGCACCGGATAGTTTTTACTGCCGCACAGCACGGTGTGCTCGAGGATATGGGCTACACCGGTGGAGTCCTGAGGTACCGTTAGAAACGCCACCAGAAAAGCGTTCTGGTCGTCATCGGCTGACAGGTGGTAATGCCGCGCACCGGTTTTGGTGTGCCGGTATTCCTGAAACTCCATGTTCAGAGATTCAATCGGATAACGACGCAGTTCTTCAAAAACCCCGGCAGTTGACATACACACACTCCAAAAGTTGGCCAAAAGTTGGTGAGCCTGACGCTATTGCCAGGTTTAACAATCACAGCCCCCTGTTATATGGGCTGAAAATTCAATCCGCAATACTCAAGCCTGCAATGTTCGCATCCACGGCAGCAGTACGTCACTATTTCGATTCAGTTCTCAGTTGCGAGAAAAGTTCGCTTCTCAGCACCGCAAATCTGCTTTCACGACCTTCTACCAGCATTGCCGCCAGTGAGTGGGCCGCAGCCACCTGCTGCCCCTGTTCAGCCCCTAAAACCATCAAAGCGGTAGCCCAGCCATCGGCGTACATGGCGTTATTGGCCACAACCGTGACAGCTGCCAGTTCGTGCGAAACCGGTGCGGCAGTGCGCGGGTCGATAATGTGCGAGTAGCGCCTGCCTGCGGCGTTGCGGAAATTCCGGTAGTCGCCGGAACTGGCCACTCCGCCACCATTCAGAAATAACGCCGACTGCACAGAAGTACCATCGGCGTCGGGGTATTCCACACCGATCTTCCAGGGTTCACTGTTGGCGTTATGCCCTGAAATGCGCAGCTCACCGCCTATCTCGACCAGATAGCTTGTATACCCGGCATTGCGAACAATCTGTGCCAGTCGGTCTACGGCATAACCTTTGGCAATCGCTGAAAAATCCAGCTGCAGTTGTGGAATGCTTTTTCGCACGGCCGGTGGCTGCAATCGAACTTCAAGGTGCCGGTAGCCTGTGACTGCTTTCAGTTGCTGCAGCTCCTCTGCTGTCGGAGGAATGGATTGTTCGTCTGTCGACCCGAAGCCCCAGCGCTGCACCATCGGCCCGACGGTCGGATCAAACGCGCCGTGGCTTTGCTCTGCAATCTGAATAGACGCGTCGGCGACCACGGTAAAGCTCGCAGGCACGTCAAACCAGTCAGTAGAGGTAGAGCTGTTAAATTGATTGATGACTGAATCGGGCTGCCAGGTCGACATGGCGGCGTTAACATCCGCAAGCGTTTGCTCGATTTCATTTTTAATGCGTTCGATCACCGGTGGTGCCGCACCGGGCACTCTGACGGTGTAGGTGGTGCCCATGGTGTTGCCGGTAATTAATGCTTCCGGCTCGGTGCTACACGAGGCAACGACAACCAGCAATAAACAAACGACGATGTGTGGGGTGCGGCGCATGCGCCGCATGGTACCCCATAACAGACAACCAGCGTTGTCTGTGGCAGGTCATTCACGAGCCCGGTATGCGACCGGGCCCCGGGTGCTACATGGTATTGGTTTTACGATCAGAGTTGATCAAACCACCGAGATGATCTTCAATTGCGCGACGTACGTTAGACGATTTGTCACCAACAAACTGCACACCGATTCCCGGCACGCTGTTGCCACCCGCTGAAGTAATCCAGCACACCTGCGCCGGTACCGGCCAGCGTTCTGTATCGTCCATCAGTCCAAACAGCAGAAACACCGAGTCACCCAGGTTGTACTGTTGAGTGGTTGGAACAAAAACACCGCCACCCTCAACAAACGACATGTAAGCCGCCTGCAGTGCGCCACGGTCTGTGATGGTCAATGAGACAATCGCTTTGCGATCGGTTGTCATGCTGAGTTCTCCGCTCGAGTTCGTATTCTTTGTATACGTATATCGGCCAACACACCTTCGAGCACAGCCAAAGTTTTCAGGCTGGCATTGTCGAAGCGAAGCGACTGCTGAAGCAGCTGCAGTGCCTGACTGAGAAATTTGCGCTCTATTAGGGCGCCTTCAGGACTCGAACGGCCGTCGGCCATGGAAAATTCAACGTTTTTAACGAGATCTGTGGTCCACTGCATAAAAAGCGTCAGCGATTCACGGGTGTCGAGAAGATTAGCGGTTTCTGCGGCAAGTGCAGCCGGGCTTTTCTCGGCCAGCAGAAATTGCCGCCACTGCTCGCGAATATTGCCAATGGCAGCCAGATCGCGTTCCCGGGCGAAGGTTGCAGCCAGCAGCGGGGCGCCGCGCGCGAACTCGAGCGCAATACCGGCTTCGGCAATTTCCTGCTGCTGCAGCCATTCCAGTGCTGCCTGTTGCTCCGGTGCCGGCATCAGCAATCGCTGACAGCGACTGTGGATGGTGGCAGGAAGTGCCGCATCGCGTTCAGACAACAGAATAAGCGCACAGCTACCCGGCGGTTCTTCAAGCGTTTTTAGCAAACTGTTGCAGGCAGCTGCGGTCATAGTGTCTGCACGATTGATAATCGCGATCCGGTACGGGCCGTAGGTCGCCGTGAGGTGTAACTGCGAGCTCAGATGTCGAATCTGATCAACACTGATTACTGACGATTTATCGAGCCAGTCGACCACCGTGAAATCGGGATGTGTGCCTGCCTGCATCAACTGGCAGCGGGCACACTGACCGCACGGTTGCTGCTGATTAGGAAATTCAAGGCATAGCAGCAGCCTGGCCATTGCCACTGCAAAGTCGCGCTTGCCAACGCCCGCCTGACCGGAAATTAATGTGGCATGGTGCAGCCGGCCGTCAGCTGCCGACCGACATATTCGAGACCACTGTTCAAGCTGCCACGGATAAGGCGCAGGCGTGTTCATCGTACTAGTTGGATGCACCGGCGAGGTCTGTCACCCAGCCTTCAACTTGCGGCACAAGCACATCACGCATGCTGTTGCAGACAGTTTCGAAGTCGGGGTTGGCATCAATCACAGCAATGCGTTCAGGATGTTGTGAGGCTCTGTCGAGATACGCCTGACGGACTCGATCAAAAAAGGCATCGCCTTCGCTTTCGATTCGGTCAAGTGCACGGCGTCGCTGTGTTCTTTCAATACTGGTGGCACGTGTAGCATCGAGCAATAAGGTGAGATCGGGTTGCAGACCTTCCTGTACCCAGGACTCCAGCACAGCGATCTTTTCAGCACCCATTTCACGACCGCCACCCTGATAAGCAAATGATGCATCGGTAAAACGATCGCACAGTACCCAGGTACCCTGTGCTAAAGCAGGTTCAATAACACTTTCTATATGTTGCGCTCTCGATGCAAACATCATCAGCAGTTCGGCCTTCGACGACATGGCCTCTTCGGTACCGAGCAATACCTCGCGCAACTGTTCACCGAGCGGTGTGCCACCCGGCTCACGCGTACAGCAAACATCGATGTTAAAGTTGCGCAGAGTTTCCAGCACAACGGGCAGCAGTGTAGATTTTCCAACACCTTCTGCGCCCTCAAGTGTAATGAAACGTCCGCGCTCTGTTGCCTCAGCTTGCATGGTTAGCCTGCATTATTCATGAGCCTTATTCAACGATTTGGGCCAGTCAGCGGCCATATTGATAAACCCGGGGGTGCTAAATAGGTCGCATGATCGAGCGAGAAACGTGGCCCGCCACGTGCCGAGCTTGATCATGC
>CAYZVB010000154.1:277-12494 GCA_964481315.1 uncultured Granulosicoccaceae bacterium | reverse complement strand
TCAATAAGCAATGTGGTACTCCGCTCGGTGATTGCCACTTCACTGACAGCGCACTGGTAAAGTCAGACAGCGTTCTCCCTGTTTATACAGTACCCGCGTTAAAAGGTTACCGGGTCAATAACCTCACGCAATCAGACCATTACTCAATATTCTGCACCTGCTCACGCATCTGCTCTATCAGCACTTTCAAATCAACCGCCAGCGCCGTGGTTTCAGCATCGGCCGATTTTGAACTGAGCGTGTTAGCCTCGCGATTAAATTCCTGCATTAAAAAGTCCAGCCGGCGGCCAACCGGATCGTCGCGTTTGAGAATATTGCGCAACTCACTGATGTGGGCCGTGAGTCGATCAAGTTCTTCATCGACATCTAGCCGTTGTGCAATAAACACCAGCTCCTGTTCAAGACGGCCGTTGTCGTGCTCTACACCCAGCTCTTCTATACGACCCAGCAGCTTGTTGCGCTGCCGCTCCAGCGCCTGTGGTCTCAGCACGCGCACACGACTGACTATGTCTTCCATGGCATCGCAACGCTCACTGAGCATAGTGGCAGTCTTTTCGCCTTCACGACCACGTGTATCGAGGTAATCGTCGATGGCTTCAGACAGCAGTGCGAGTGTCGCAGTCTGCAGTGGCCCCAGATCGGTTTCGGCCTGCCCGACAACACCCGGCCATCGCAAAATCTCGAGCGCCGGTATAGCCTGTGATTCGCCAACAATTTTTTGAACACTTTGGGCCGCGTCGGCAACTTGCCTGGCAAGCGTTTCATTCACCTTTAACTGTGTGTTGTCACTGGCGACAGGCTTAAAGCGCAGCGTTGCTTCAATTTTGCCACGACTTAACCTCGCGTTAAGTTGCTCCCTGACCTGCGGCTCAATACTGCGCAAATCTTCAGACAACCGAATCGTCAAGTCGAGATAACGATGATTGACCGACCTGACCTCCCACGCCAGAGTGCCGTAATCGTTGACAGCTTCTTTGCGACTGAAAGCAGTCATGCTTCTTAACATCTCGGATCTCCGGTAACAGCGGTATAGCTCGGTTTCGTTTCAACAACAGGGTATCATGTCACAGCGTTAGCACTCATTGCGCACACAAATAAATGCCGCACAGCTAACCGGTTTTCTATTCACTACCAAATTACAACGAGACAATTTATTTATGCGACCGAGCCAGCGTGCCAATGATGAACTCAGACACGTTCAATTCACCCGACACTTTACCCGGCACGCAGAAGGCTCGGTACTGACCGAGTTCGGTGGAACTAAAGTTATTTGCACAGCAAGTATCGAAGATCGCGTGCCACCGTTTCTAAAAGGTAAAGGCAGCGGCTGGATGACCGCAGAATACGGCATGCTGCCGCGCGCCACTAACACACGCTCCAGACGTGAGGTCACCGCCGGTAAACAATCCGGGCGCAGCATGGAAATCCAGCGTTTAATTGGACGTTCGCTACGGGCAATAGTCGATCTGGAAGCGCTCGGTGAACGTACCATCACCATAGATTGTGATGTCATTCAGGCTGATGGCGGCACCCGTACAGCATCAATCAGTGGTGCCTATGTTGCGGTCCACGATGCCATCAGCACGCTGTTAAAAAACAAGTCTTTAAAAAAGAACCCGCTGCACGGACAGGTTGCAGCAATCTCGGTCGGCATATACAACGGCCAGCCGGTTCTTGACCTCGACTACGCGGAAGATTCCAACGCTGAAACCGACATGAATGTTGTGATGAATGACGGCGGCGGGTTTATTGAAGTACAGGGTACAGCCGAAGGTCACGCGTTTCGCGATGACGAACTTCAGTCCATGCTGTCACTGGCACGCAAAGGCATTGATGAAATCGTTACTCTACAACGACAAGCACTCGAAGATTAAAGCGGAGAATCACGTTGCAGCAGTGTGTACTGGCAAGCGGTAACGCAGGCAAGCTGGCCGAGCTTTCGGCGGCGCTTGCCGACTTCAATCTGCAATTGATTTCGCAGTCTGATTTCAATTATGAAGAAGCAGAAGAAAACGCCGTCACGTTTGTTGAAAACGCGTTAATCAAAGCGCGACACGCGAGCGCTGAAACCGGCTTACCGGCACTGGCAGACGACTCCGGCCTGGTGGTGCACAGTTTAAACGGCGAGCCCGGCATCTATTCCGCACGCTACGCCGGCAGTACCGATGGCAGCAAACCGACCGATGCTGAAAACATCACCAGGTTGCTCAGCAGACTCGGCGATACCGAAGACAGATCAGCGCACTTTGTCTGTGTACTGGCGCTGGTCAAGCACCGCGACGATCCGGAACCGCTCATTGCCACCGGACGCTGGCATGGCAGCATACTAAGCGCACCGCAGGGTGATAGTGGCTTTGGCTATGATCCGGTGTTTTTTTGTCCGCGCACCGGCATGAGTGCAGCAGCGATGGGTAAGGAAAAAAAATCTGCCATCAGCCATCGGGCACTCGCGGTACAGCAGCTTCGCGAGTTACTGGGCGAATAAACCTGCGTGCGTATTTTTACCGAATATCCGCCGCTAAGCCTGTACGTGCACTTCCCGTGGTGCGTGCAAAAGTGTCCGTACTGCGATTTCAACTCACATACCGCTCCCGACACCATTCCAGAGCGCGAGTACATTGCAGCACTCACCGCCGACCTTGAACAGCACGCCCCCGATATCTGGGGCCGTGCCGTGGAGTCCGTTTTTTTTGGCGGCGGAACGCCCAGTCTGCTGAGCGCAGAAGGTTTCGATGCACTGCTTGGCAAAATCCGGTCGCTGGTCAGGCTTGAACCTGATGCCGAAATCACCGTTGAAGCCAACCCGGGTACCGTCGAGCAAAGTCGCTTTCAGGCTTACCGCGAAGCAGGTGCAAACCGGTTATCTATTGGCGTACAAAGCTTTAACGACAAACAGCTTACTGCACTTGGCAGAATTCACGGACGGGAGGAAGCCATTCAGGCATGCCGCAGTGCAGTCGCTGCAGGCTTCGATAACTTCAACATCGACCTGATGCACGGATTGCCGGATCAAAGCGCCGAAGCGGCACTGATCGATGTAGAAACTGCATTGTCGTTGTCACCTACGCACGTTTCCTACTATCAACTCACTATCGAACCGAACACGCTGTATGCAGCAAAGCCACCGGTGCTGCCGGACGAGGAATTACTCTGGACCATTCAGCAACAGGGCAAGCAGGCACTGGCTGATGCGGGTTTTGCGCAATACGAAGTTTCCGCCTATGCGAAAGATCGCAGACAGTGCCGACACAACCTGAATTACTGGTTATTTGGCGACTATCTCGGCATTGGAGCGGGCGCTCATTCAAAACTGAGTTTCCCGGCGCACAATAAAATCACCCGCGTCAGTAAACACAAACACCCCAGGGCTTATATGCAGTCGGCCACCAGTGCCGCACGCATTCAGGAGCAAATCGACGTGAGTGAAACCGACAGTCGCTTTGAGTTTTTAATGAATGCGCTGCGACTGAACAACGGCTTTACTGCCAGCGAGTTTTTACAACGAACCGGTGAGCCGGTAAGCGTGGTGATGGATAAGCTGGCGCTTGCAGAGCAACGCGGCCTGATCAAAAGAACGATTGGTGAGATCACACCGACAGAACTCGGGCTGCGATATCTCGACAGTCTACTTGACCTGTTTCTGGAACCGTCCAATAGCGACACGCGCAAAACCATTCCTATCACTCCGGCTGGAAACTGACCCGGAAACTTCACACTGGAGACCTGACTTGGAAGAGCACGATATCTCCTGTCCATTCTGTGGCGAAACCATCGGACTGCTGATCGATTGCTCGGTAGAACAGCAGCAGTACACCGAGGATTGCCAGGTATGCTGCTCGCCGATCTTGCTGACCATTGAAATCAGCGCCGATGGACATATCTCCTCGGTCACCGCCGAACAGGAAAACGGCTAGATTTGTGGCCACGCCCCGCAACCACGGGTTGTGGCTGAACAAATATTGCACTAGACTGGCGGGCTGACAAAAAAATTTCGACTGCAGAGACTGTTCCTGCAGCCCCCAACGACATAAGGTGTTGTGATGAAAGCAGAAATCCACCCAAAGTACGAAGAAGTCAACGTTTCTTGCAGCTGTGGCAATGCTTTTGTCACGCGCTCAACCATTGGCAAAGACCTCAACGTGGAAGTTTGTTCTTCCTGCCACCCGTTTTACACCGGCAAGCAGAAGATCCTCGATTCGGCCGGTCAGGTTGACAAGTTCAAGCGTCGCTACGGCAAGAAGTAACTGTTTACTACCTACCCGAAAACACTTCCGGTAGGTTCGTGAGGCTGCAGGATTCCCCGTGGCCTCACCGGTAGCTGCTCGAAACAACCCGCAGGCATTGTACCTGGTTGATTCGAGCATCTACATCTTTCAGGCCTGGCACACCTATCAACAGGTGTTCGACGCCGACGGCCAACCCGCCAACGCCGCCGTTGGATTTACCGACTTCCTTTTTCGTTTGCTGCAAAGGCGCCAGCCTGCGGCACTGGTCTGTGCGTTCGACGAGAGTCACGGACAGTCGATCAGGCATCGTATTTACCCCGCTTACAAAGCCAATCGCCCACCGGCACCGGCAGATTTAAAGCACCAGTTTGCGCTGTGTAAATCATTTGTTGAAGCAGCCGGCATCACCGCGCTTGCAAGCAACAATGTTGAAGCGGATGACATTATCGGCACACTTGCCGTGCACCAACGTTTACAACAGGGAGCCAGCGTTATTGTCAGCGCCGATAAAGATCTCTGCCAGTTTGTCGGCCCTGATGATGCAGTGTGGGACTACACCCGCGACACCTGGCTCGATGCCAGGCTGGTTGAAAAGCGCTTTGGCGTGCGGCCCTGGCAAATCCCTGATTTACTCGCGTTAACCGGAGACAAGGTCGACAATATCCCCGGGGTACCGGGAGTTGGCATTGCCACGGCAGCAAAGCTACTGGTGAAATGGGGCAATCTCGATGCTCTGCTCGACAACATCGATAAAGTAGCAGGCATGAAGTTTCGAGGCGCAAAACATATCGCAGGCGTGCTGGCAGAGCATGTCAGCACGGTGCGAACAGCAAAACGGCTCACCGGCCTGCACGACTTTACGCTTCCCACAAAACTATCGACGGCAATCACACCGGATCACAAGCACTTATCAAGCATGTTCGAGCGGCTACAGCTCAGCAGTCAGCGGCGGCGACAATGGCTGGAGTTACTGCCGAATGCGCCAGCGTAAAAAACCGAAGCAATCCTCCGCGACTGCGGAAAAAACCGTACTCATATTATTGAATAAACCATTTGGTGTGGTCAGTCAGTTCAGTGGCGACGACCACAATCTGTCGGCCTACATCAAAACGCCCGGAGTCTACCCGGCCGGTCGGCTCGATAAAGACAGCGAAGGTCTGTTATTGCTGACTAACAATGGAAAACTGCAGCATCTAATAGCCGAACCAAAGCTTAAAATGGAAAAATCCTACTGGGCACAGGTCGAAGGCGTCGCCTCCGAAGACGCACTGGCTGCATTATGCAGCGGAGTAACCCTGCGCGACGGCCTGGCCAAAGCAATCAGCGCCACGCAGATTCCGCCTCCTGCCATCCTCTGGCAACGTCACCCGCCGATTCGCGAACGAAAAAATGTACCCACCAGCTGGATTAATCTTGTGATCAGCGAAGGGCGAAATCGACAGGTGCGGCGCATGACAGCTGCAGTGGACTTACCAACCTTAAGACTGATCAGGCACCGTATCGGAAAGTGGTCTATTGACAACATTCCCAGTGGTAAATATCTGACAATAGAAGATAACTACACCAATTTGATCAGCAAATAAGCAGCCTATGGTGCCGAAAATCCCATAACTATTGGCATATTTTAATGAAAAAACGCCATATTTAGTGGTGAAGTTTCTTGCTTTGCCCTGTTAAAAAACGCACGATACGAGGGTATTTTGCTTTAACAGCATCAAGTTACCTCACTTTTTTCAGATTTTACCTCTGTTTTAAGTCGTAACTGCCAAGTTAAAGTAAGGTTAAAGCGCTTTTCCAACTGTTTTTTGTTGTATTTTCACAACGAATACAGCAAAAGCCAATGTTCAATGCCAAATGCCCGGAGCCAGAGAGGCAGCGGCACACTATTATTAAACTGGCGCAACGTCCTTCGGAGAATTTACGATGAAACTTGCAAGATCGATCGGTACCGTCGCCTCAGCGGCGGTTATTGTCGCTTCACTGTCCGCCTGCTCAACAGTGGGCAAAATGAAAGACGGCGTGGCAGACGTCGCCGGATCTGCTGCAGACGCCGTTACCGGCACCAGCGAAGAAGACGCCATGATGGCTGAAAAGAGCAAGATGCTCGAAACCAAAGAAGCGGAGTTAATGCAACGCTCTGCAGAACTCGACAAGCGTGAGTCTATGCTCGCTGCGGCCAGCACCACCAAGCCTGCCGGTAACAACTACGGCGCCGGTGAACTTCTGCCGCCTGATGCCAAGCCTGGTCAGTGTTTCACCAGACTTTGGGTACCACCCAAGTACGACACACTCACAGAGCGCGTGCTGGTTGAAGAAGAAGCCGAGCGCATTGAAATTATTCCGGCCAAGTACGAGACAGTTAAGCAACGCGTACTGGTAAAGGAAGCGTCGGAAAAGCTGGTGACTGTACCTGCCACGTACAAAACCGTAAAAGAGCGAGTACTGGTTAAGGCGGCCACCAAGAAACTGGTTCAGGTCAAAGCTGTTTATGAAGACGTGACAGAGCGAGTCGTAGACAAGCCTGCACACACCACCTGGAAGAAAGGTACCGGCCCAATCCAGCGCATTGATGAAACCACTGGCGAAATCATGTGTCTGGTAGACGTACCGGCAACCTACAAGACCGTTAAGAAGCGCGTGTTGAAGACACCTGCAAGCACCAAGGTTGTCGAAATTCCGGCGGTTTACAACACCGTTGAAAAACGAGTTGTTGCAACACCTTCAACAACTCGCAAGATTGCGGTTCCCGCGGAATACAAAACCATCACTGTGACTAACGAAGCCACGCCACCAAAAGAGCGTCGCATCAAGGTACCGGCGAAGTACGCCACGGTAACCAAGCGCAAGCTGGTGAAAGACGGCATGATGGACTGGCGTGAAATTCTTTGCGACACCAACATGACTCGCAGTCGCATTACACAGATTCAGCAGGCGCTCAAGAAAGCCGGATACAATCCGGGCGCTACTGACGGTGTGATCGGACGTGACACCATGAAAGCGGTTAATGCATTTCAACGCGCGAAAGGCCTGCCGGTCGATCGCTACCTGAACATTGCGACCGTAAACGCACTGGGTGTTGCTCCAAAGTAACGCGGCGTAACATGTTGTGACCCAACCCCGAACCGGCAACGGTGCGGGGTTTTTTATTTTTAACTTTCCATTTGTCAATTTATTGATACTATGACGCAAGGCCGAAGGATTCTGCTGCTAACAAAAACCCAAATAATGGAGTGGTTCGAGATACGAGTGTACGCGATGAAATTCGGTAAATTGCTAGCAAAACTGGTCGGTATCAGTTTGTTGCCAGCACTGGCAACATGGCACTCAAGTGTCCACGCCGGCAGTTCTACAGAAGAGATTTATAACGTTTCAATTCTGGAACAACAGGTTATCTCTAGCAGTCAAAGCACGCTCACACTATCGCTTGGCACACGCACACAGGAAGTCATCGTTACCGAAAGCCCGGCCTTTGACGACTTAAAAGTTGTCGATCAATACGGCAATTCCACTCCCACGAAAACCAAAGCCTATACCGGAACACTGCCCAATGTGGCCAACAGCTGGGCCCGCATTACTGTCACCGGAGACACCATTCAGGGTGTCATCGATTCCGGCACATCACGGCTGTATTTATCTTCCGGCAATCCGCCATCCGAATCAGCGCTCGACCGTCGCCAGATCCAGCAGTTCATGGGTGCTGTTGATAAAATCCTCGTACCACCACCGGCACGCTCCGCCGATCGTAGGCTTCGCGAAGTGGTACAGATACCGGTCAGCAACGGTTTCCCGGACTCCGGCAATCAGCAGGTACGGCAGGTTGCACGTATCGCAATAGTGGTTGATGCACTTTATGACGAGGCGCTTGGCGGGCGCGGACTGGCGCAGGCAATCAGCACCATCAACACAGTCGACGGAATCTATCAGCAGGAATACGGCCTGGCGTTAAAAGCCGACTCTGCCATTATGATTACCGATGAAGAAACGCTAAACCTTGGCGACACTTCACTGGAAGAGAACCTGGCGCGCTTTCGCGAGTACCGGCAAGATGCCCCGGAACTGCCGCCTGAACTGGCGCTGGTGCATTTATTTACCGGTGTCAGAACGGACGACCCGGCGGTCGGGCTTGCCTACATTGGAGCCGCCTGTCGCGAAGACGGTTACGACGTCAGCATGTCGACACCGTTTCAGTTTCCAGTGCTACTGACAGCACATGAGATCGGCCACAACCTCGGCGCGCCGCACGACGACGAAACCGAGCTTTGCCAGCTGAGCGATGAGCTACTTATGCACTCGCAAATCAGCGACATCACTACCGAGGCATTCTCAGTCTGCAGCACCAACGCAATTACCAGCCACCTGACGCAGAACACCTGTTATCTGGCAGCGATTGATCTGTCACTTACACTCACGCGCGAAGGCGAGTCCGGACTCATAGCGCTGATCACCAACACCGATACACAACGTGCTTTTCCATCGGCTGAATTATCAATCAAACTTAAAAACGCCACTATTGCTTCAGCACCGGCAAGCTGCGAAATCGCCAGCACCACAGACGTGAGCTGTGTGGTGTCGACAACCCTGCCCGAAGGCAACCAGTCGCTTGAGTTTGCAGTGCGCTACGATGAAACGATGGATAACATCATCGATGCAACGCTTGAAGCAATAGATTTTATCGATATCAAGACTATCAACAACTACGCGCAGATTGAGTTACCGGCCACAGTACAAAGCGACGATACACTCACCATTGCCGGTAGTGACCCGTCCGGCACTACACCGGCAGATACCGGTGCCGGCAACGATACGTCCGGCACAGCGTCGTCTGGTGGCGGCTCGTTCGCCTGTTTCGGTTTATGGCTGCTATTGGCCGCTTCTGCCTGCCGCGCTCGAGCGCGCACAATGAAAATCATTAGCTAAAACCGCCGCTGCAGCGAAGACTGCACAACAGCAATCAGCCCTTTTTTATAATCGCTTTCAGGCAACACCGACAACGCATCAATCGCCTGTTGTACGTGTGCTTCAGCCAACGCCACCGTTTGTTCTATGGCGCCGGAATTTTTCACCATCGAGATAATATTGCTGAACCTTGACGGGTCGACTGCTTCGCCCTGCGCGCTGGCGGCAATCACCGACTGCACATCTTCGCGTGTAGCGCTATCTGCATTTTGCAGCGCGAATATCACAGGTAAGGTCGGCTTGCCCTCTGCCAGATCATCACCGGCATTTTTACCAAGCTCTTCGCTGTCTGCCGTATAGTCGAGCACATCATCGATAAGCTGGAACGCAATCCCCAGATGCGCACCGTACTTCGCCATCGCCGTTTCCAATTCCGGTGAAGCACCGGCCAGCACTGCGCCAAGCTGGGTAGCGGCCTCAAAAAGCTTGGCAGTTTTTGAGGTAATCACCTGCATGTAACGCTCTTCAGAGACATCTGACTCACCGACATTAAGCAACTGCATGACTTCACCGGCCGCAATAGTGTTGGTCGCGGTAGCCAGTATTTCCATCACCCGCATCTGGCCAACTTCTACCATCATTTCAAAGGCACGTGAGTACAGAAAATCACCAACCAGCACTGCCGCTTCGTTGCCCCATACTGCATTGGCTGTGTCCCGCCCCCGTCGCATGGTGCTGGAGTCGACTACATCGTCGTGCAACAGGGTGGCGGTATGAATAAACTCGATAATTGCGGCCACGTTAATGTGGTGCGGGCCGTCGTAGCCGTGCGCCATTGCTGAAATCAGCACAAGCTTCGGACGCAGCCGTTTGCCGCCGGCACCGATAATGTAAGAGCCCATCTGACTGATCAACACCACGTCTGAGTGCAGCGCGCGCTGAATCCGCTGGTTCACCAGCTGCATCGGCGCTTCGGTGAGTTGCTCCATTGCCTGCAGATCAGTCACGGGCACACCACCTTAGAGATGGGTAAAATGCGAATACCGGGGGGCCTGTCGGCGCGAACTGTCCGGCAGTACCGGAAAGGGGTTACCACTGAGAATTGACTCATTGTCGGGGTCAGTCTAAAATTGAGGGCTTTTCTGCGTATTTGCCTTCCTTGGCATTCGCTATTATCTTGGCGGCGCAGTACATATGGCCAATACTGCTATCTGGCGGTGTTTGGCGCAACCGTTATTGACACGTTCCGGGCTGGTTTGTTCTGGCGCAGTTTTAGCGCATAAGAATAACTCAACACTGAAACGCAACTTTAGAAACAGTGACTGCGAAGCACTCGGTCAGGATCAGAAAAAATGGCACATAAGAAAGCAGGCGGTAGTACCCGCAACGGACGTGATTCAGAGTCCAAACGACTTGGCGTAAAAAAGTACGGCGGTGAATCCGTACTGGCCGGCAACATCCTCATTCGTCAGCGTGGCACCCGTGTACACGCCGGTGACAACGTCGGCGTTGGTCGCGACCACACACTGTTTGCAAAAACAGACGGCGTGGTGAAATTCCACACCGGCGGCCCGAGAAACCGAAAATTCGTGAGTGTGGTAGACGCCTGAGCAAACACCGACATTGACGAAAAAATCCCCGCCCAGTTGCGGGGTTTTTTGTGTCGCAATCTTTTGCGCAGAACAGGCAGTGATGTGCAGAAGCGCCAGGTAACTCCGGATAAGCAAAAATGAAATTTGTTGACGAGGCCAGAATCAAAGTAATCGCCGGTGACGGCGGTAACGGCTGCCTGAGCTTTCGGCGTGAAAAGTATATCCCCAGAGGCGGCCCGGACGGCGGCGATGGCGGCGACGGTGGCGATGTTTTTCTAATCGGTGACACCAACATCAACACGCTGGTCGACTTCAGACACATTCGCACCTACACCGCCGAGCGCGGCAGTAACGGCGGCGGCGCTAATTGCACCGGACGCGGCGGCAGCGACAAACTGATTCCGGTACCTGTTGGTACAGTCGCAACCGACCGGGACACCGGTGAAATAGTCGCCGATATTGTCGATGGCGAGCAGAAAACACTGGTGGCACGCGGCGGCAAGCACGGACTCGGCAACGCACGCTTTAAAAGCTCAACCAACCGTGCCCCGCGCAAAACCACCAACGGCACGCCCGGTGAAAGGCGCGAGCTGACCCTCGAACTCAAACTGCTGGCTGATGTCGGGTTACTGGGTTATCCAAATGCCGGTAAATCATCACTGATCCGCAAGGTGTCTGCGGCCAAGCCAAGGGTAGCCGACTATCCGTTTACCACTCTGCACCCGAACCTCGGGGTAGTGAGTATTGAACCACACCGAAGTTTTGTAATGGCCGATATTCCGGGCCTGATTGAAGGCGCTTCAGAGGGACAGGGACTGGGCATTCGCTTTTTGCGGCACTTATCGCGCACCGGATTGCTGCTGCATATTATTGATCTGGCGCCGTTTGACGAACACGACCCGGCACAGGCTGCAGTGGCACTCTACGAAGAGCTCTCCAAATTCGGCGCAGGCCTGACCGACAAACCGCGCTGGCTGGTGTTCAACAAAATGGACCTGATGCCGGAGAGCGACTGGAATGAACGTGTCGATACAACACTGAAAGCACTCGACTGGGACGGCCCGTGGTATGGCGTGTCAGCGATGGACGGCCGCGGCACACAACAACTCTGCAGTGACATCATGGCGTATCTTGAAGCACAGCAGGACGAACCATCCGACAGCACCCCGGACGATGAAACCTAAGGCATGAAGAGGCGCACTGCAACGACCCGCAAATGGGTTGTGAAGATCGGCAGCGCTCTGATTACCGACGGTGCTGAAGGACTGAATAAACCAAGAATAGCGGACTGGTGCCGACAGTTTGCCGCTCTGATCAATCAGAACGTAGAGCTGGTGCTGGTGTCTTCCGGCTCTATTGCTGAAGGGTTGCACAGGCTCGGCTGGTCATCACGACCAACAGAAATACATCAGTTACAGGCGGCAGCCGCGGTCGGACAGATGGGACTGGTGCAAACCTATGAGTCAGAGCTAAACGAGCACGGCATCAGAACCGCTCAAATTC
>CAYZVB010000154.1:0-267 GCA_964481315.1 uncultured Granulosicoccaceae bacterium | reverse complement strand
CCCACGAAGACCTCAGTAACCGCACCCGCTACCTCAATGCCAGAAACACGCTGGGTGCGTTGGTCGGTCTTAAAGTGCTGCCAGTGATCAATGAAAACGATACCGTCACCACCGAGGAAATCCGCTTCGGCGACAACGACAACCTGGCAGCATTGGTTGCCAACCTGCTGGAAGCCGACCGGCTGGTTATTCTGACTGATCAGCAGGGGCTGTTTGACAGCGACCCTCGAACCAACCCCGATGCAAAGCTGTTAAGCCATGCCCACC
>CAYZVB010000153.1:2066-12514 GCA_964481315.1 uncultured Granulosicoccaceae bacterium | reverse complement strand
CAGCGGTGGACTCGGGTGCCGGGATGTGGCTGGTGTAAAGTGCCACCATCTTCTCCGGTAACACCAGTACCGGCAACTAACGGCAGAGCTAAAAGCCAGCATCTCACTCCACAGGATGGCCTGATCATAGACATGATTCGTTGTCTGCTGCAATACACAGGCTGCATCTGCATATGAGTTACGAAGCACTCGCCAGGCGCTGGCGTCCCAGAAAATTTGAAGACATGCTCGGTCAGGAGCATGTGCTGCGTGCCCTCACCAACGCACTCGATCACGACCGCCTGCATCATGCCTACCTTTTTACCGGTACCCGCGGTGTAGGCAAAACCACTGTTGCGCGAATCTTTGCCAAGTGCCTTAACTGTGAAAAAGGCGTCAGCTCTACGCCCTGTGGTGAATGCTCGGCCTGTGTGCAGGTTGATGAAGGCCGCTTTCTCGATCTGATTGAAGTCGATGCCGCATCACGAACCGGTGTCGATGACACCCGTGAACTGATGGACAACGTCGCCTATGCACCGGGAGCCGGTCGCTACAAGGTTTACCTGATCGACGAAGTGCACATGTTTTCAAAGAGCAGTTTTAACGCATTGCTAAAAACGCTCGAAGAGCCGCCGCCGCACGTTAAGTTTCTGCTCGCCACCACCGACCCGCAAAAGCTGCCGGTTACGGTGTTGTCGCGATGCCTGCAGTTCAACCTTAAGCACATGCCCGATCAGTTGCTGCGGCCCTACCTCGGCAAGCTGCTCGACGCTGAAAAAATCACTTACGATGAAGCCGCAGTGGCACATATTGCCCAGGCCGCCGATGGCAGTGTGCGTGACTCTCTCAGTCTGCTCGATCAGGCCATTGCCTACGGGCAGGGCAAAGTCGAAGCGGCACAGGTTGAAGCCATGCTCGGTCGCTTCTCGCCTTCGCGGTTGTACGATGTGCTCGACGCACTGGCTGCCGGACGCGGTGATCAGGTATTCAATCATGTTGAAACGCTGGCCGAGTACGTGCCCGATTACAGCTTTGTGCTGGGTGAGCTGCTCACTCTGCTGCACCAGATTGCGACGCTGCAAACCATCGAAAATGCCAACATCGGTGAAATTCACGATGCCAAGCGCGTGAAAGGTTTTGCCGAAGCCATTGCACCGACAGACGTGCAGTTGTGGTATCAGATCGGGTTGCTCGGACGTCGCGATATGCCGCATGCGCCCAACCAGCGCCAGGCACTGGAAATGACATTAATCCGCATGCTCGCGTTTCAGCCGGCAGATACCCAGGCAGCAGCACCTGCTGCGCCTGCAGCGGCACCGGTGGCAGCTCCGGCGCCCGCCGCACCACCCGTACAAACTGCCGCACCTGCAGCTGTGCAACAGGCTCCGGCACCGCGCCCGGCAGCACCACCTGCAGCTGCGGCACCACCTGCGCCTGCAGCACCTGCGCCTCGCGCCAAAGCAAAACCGGCCGCGAAGGCTGCTGAACCCGAGCCTGAAAGGCCAAAGCTGCCGCCGGCAAAGCTCAAGTGGAAACCAGAACAGTGGTCGGAAATTGTCACCTCTCTGTCCGTGTCCGGTATGCCGCTGCAACTCGCACGCAACTGCGTGCTGGCCGAAGCCAGTGCAGACAAAGTTGTGCTGCAGCTCGACCCTGAATATGAATCACTCGCCGCACCGCGCTGGAAAGAACGCCTGCGTGAAAAGATGTCCGATCTGGCAGAAGGTGAAGTGCAGCTAACCGTCGAGGTGCCAAAGGCTCTAAGTGGCGGCACGCCGGCCATGGTTGAAAAACAAGCCGAGTCCGATCGCTTGCAAAGTGCGCGCACGGCCATAGAAGAAGATCCAATAGTCCAGGAAATTTGCGAGAAGTTTGGTGGTACGGTCAGTACCGGCAGCATTAAGCCGGTGGACGACGAAACCTCCGAGTAACGCAACGCACGGGCTACAGGCAAACACAAAGTCTCTCAGTGAGAAATTTAATTGACCGGAAAAAGGGCAGGTTATGAAAGGTGGTTTAGGCGCCATGATGAAGCAGGCGCAACAGATGCAGGAAAAAATGCAGCAGGCGCAACAGGAAGTCGCGAACCTGGAAGTCGAGGGCCAGTCAGGTGGTGGACTCGTGAAGGTGGTAATGACCGGTCGTCACGAGCTTCGAAAAGTAAATATCGACGATACCTTAATGGGTGAAGATAAAGACATGCTCGAAGATCTGGTGGCAGCAGCTGTCAACGATGCTGCACAACGCCTTGAAGTACAAACCCGTGAACTGATGGCTGGTGCCACCAACGGGCTGGAATTGCCCGCCGGTATGAAGCTGCCGTTTTGAAGTTGCAGCAAACCACTGCTTATAACGCAGTACCGGTTGGTGCCCGTCAGTAATGGCACTGCTCGACGAACTAATCGACTCGCTGCGCTGCCTGCCGGGTGTTGGCCCAAAGTCGGCGCAACGCATGGCCTACCAGTTACTGCAGCGCAATCGCGAAGGTGGTGCACGCCTTGGTGAACTGCTGCGTCTTGCGATGGAAAGAATCGGCCACTGCAATGTGTGTCGCAACTTTACCGAAGCACATACCTGTAACACCTGCGGCGACACCACTCGTGACCACGCTACGTTGTGTGTTGTAGAGTCGCCTTCAGACTTGGCGGCACTGGAAAAAGCCACCGACTATCGCGGCCTGTACTTTGTGTTGCACGGTCGTTTGTCACCACTCGACGGCATTGGCCCCGAACAACTTGGCCTTGAAGCACTGTGCGAACGTTTCGATGGTGGCACTGTCACAGAAGTTATTCTTGCGACCAACTCTACGGTAGAAGGTGAGGCCACCGCCCACTACATTGGTGAGCTGGCGCGCTCACGCGGGCTTGCCGTCATGCGTATTGCCCACGGCGTGCCACTTGGCGGTGAACTTGAATATGTCGATGGCGGTACGCTTTCCCATGCGTTCGCCGGACGGACGCGCATACAGTAAATATCCGCTATTCTTAGTGTTTTACATTGCTGTTGTGAGTCTCTGACAGCAATAACCCGGGACAATCCATGCCCTCGTTTGAAGGTCAGCCCCCGTCTGTCAACCAGCCCGTGTATGTTGATCAACCCGTGTATGTTGATCAAATTGAAGAGTGTGTTGACCTCGCTTTAGAAAAGCTTGGCAACCGCATAGTGATGGGCACGCCACTCGGACTTGGTAAACCCAATCATTTAATCAATGCGTTTTATCGCAGAGCCGTTGCCAACCCCGACATATCGCTCGAGATTCTTACCGCACTATCGCTGGAGCGGCCACGCGCCCGAACCGATGTGGAAAAAAAGGTCTTGCAGCCGTTTGTCGACCGTGTGTTTGGGGATTATCTACCGCTAGATTACATGCAGGACCTGCGGGCCGGCAAAATTCCCGATAACATAGTGATATCCGAGTTTTATATCAAAGCTGGCGCCATGATTGGTGTGCTGCCAATTCAGTCAAACTACATTTCAACCAATTACACCTTCGCCGCCAGAGATATTAATGCCAGAGGCGTCAATCTGATTGTGCAGATGGTGGCGCAACGTGAAATTGATGGCGAAAAAAGGCTAAGCCTTTCCTGTAATACCGACATTACATTCGACCTGCACGAAATGATGCAGCAGCGTGCGCATGAAGCACCGGTGTTATCGATTGCGCAGGTACATAATGATCTGCCGTTCATGCTAAACCGGGCCGTTGTGAAGCAGGACTTCTTCGATGTAGTGCTGGAAAACAAAACACTAAATAACACACTGTTTAGTGCGCCTAATCTTTCAGTTAGTAATACCGATTTTATGTTGGGGCTGCGTGCCAGCTCTTTAATAAAAGACGGCGGTACGCTGCAAATTGGTATTGGTGCACTGGGCGATGCCATTACCTATGCCACACTGGTTCGGCACCAACAGAACGCCGATTACCGCAACATGATAACCGAGGCCGGTGACAGTGTTGATTTAATTAACACTGCAGGTGGCGTTGGTATGTTTAGTCACGGGCTGTACGGTTGCAGTGAAATGTTTGTCAACGGGTTTATGCATCTGCGCAAAGCGGGTGTACTAAAACGACTGGTATACGACGATATTGGCATTCAGTCATTGCTCGACAAACAACTGATCAGCACCGATGTGACGCATGAAACCATTGGCGCGTTGCACAATGCCGGGTTAATTGACTCACCACTGCGTAAACGCGATGTTGATTGGCTGGTGCATTGGGGTGTGTTGCGTGAAGGAGTTACCTTTGAAGCGGACGCCTTGCAGGTGGGCGATCAGAAACTAAGCCTCGATATTAATAGCGCAGCTGCACTCGCGTCAATTAACAAGCAAGCACTGGGTGATAAGTTAAAGCATGGCATCTACATGCACGGTGGGTTTTTTATTGGACCTAAGGAATTTTACGACACCCTAAACGGTTTGCCCGATGATGAAATGCGTGGCATTGCCATGGATAGTGTGCGCTGTATTAACCGTATGAGTAACGAACCGCTGCAGTCACTGCAGCGTCGGCATGCGCGTTTTATAAACACCGGAATGATGGTAACGCTTAGTGGTGCTGTCGTGTCCGATGGTCTGGAAAACGGTCAGGTGGTCAGCGGTGTCGGCGGGCAATATAACTTTGTGGCACAGGCACACGAATTACCCGATGCCAAATCGGTTATATGTATTCGCAGCACACGCGGGCAGGGTAAAAAAGCAACATCCAATATTGTTGCCGCTTATGGACATACCACTATTCCACGGCACCTGCGTGATATTGTCGTGACCGAATACGGTATTGCCGATCTGCGCGGCAAGACCGATGCAGAAATTATTCTTCAACTCATACGTATAGCTGATTCGCGGTTTCAGCAAACACTGCTCGATGAAGCCATCGCTGCCGGTAAAGTTAAACCGGATACAGTTATTCCGGACGTGTGGCAGCAAAACACACCCGAAAAAATCAACCGCTTTATCGATCGCTGGCGGCAGGCAAACTACTTTCCGCGTTATCCGCTTGGTAGTGACTTCACCGCAGAAGAGCAGGCACTGGCGCATAGTCTGCTCGACGTGAAAGCACTGCAGGACGACCCGCCCCGCCTTATCGCTGCGACTATTAAATCCGTGTTGCACGACGCTGATGACGAAGCCGCTGCTCCGTTTCTCAAGCGCATTGGGCTTGATCACCCCGATACTGCAAAAGAGCTGGTGCTGCAGCAGTTGTTGCTGCTGGAGCTCGAAGAGCATGGTTATCTAAAACCACTGTAGTAGCAGTACGTCACCAGACTGCGGAGGTCGGGAGCCGCGCTTAGGTTCTGGTAAAGAAATCTGGTGGGCTGATAAGTACCTGCGCCCAGATATTGTTAATCTGTGAATTGAGTATCAGTCGAAATTGCCGGGGCATATAACCTGCACCGCGTCGGGATTAGCTATTGCTGATTGGTCTCGTTCCGGTAATTTGCATGAAATTAACTCGCACGGTTCACGCTCTTTTTGCAGCGACAATAGTTTCCGCATGTGGTGGTGAAGCGGAGATTGTTGGAAACACCACACCCGATTACAACGAAGCTGTTGAACCTCCTGAACTCATTATCGGTGCCGCAAACGGTGCACCGGATGAGATTGGTCAGTGGGGTGCTGTTTTGCCATCGCCGCACGTGCCTGTGTCAATGGCGCATCTGCCGGATGGAAAAATCCTGACATTCTCCGGTTCAGAACGCCGCACATGGCCTTCTACCGAGCAAACTTATAGCGCTACCTGGGACCCGCAAACCGGTGCGTTCTCTGAACATCTGGCGCAGGGCCACAACATGTTCTGCGGCACACTCACACTGAATGCCGACGGTGAAGTGTTTGTGGCCGGTGGTCGTAATGGTGGCAACAGTCCATGGACCTCAACCTTCAGCTATCAGTCAAACAGCTGGACCCAGATCCAGAACATGGCAAGTGGCGGACGCTGGTATCCGACCACAATAAGTCTTGGTGACGGCAGTGTGATGTCGGCGATGGGTAGTTCCACCAATATTCGCAACCCGGATATCTGGGATCCGGATACCGGCTGGCGGGTACTGAACGGAATTGATTTTTTCAGTATGCGAACACGCGATACCGGACCAAGTAATCGCAACTGGTTTCCGTTACTGAATGTTGCGCCCAATGGAAATATTTATCACTACTGGGGCGCTGATGAAAATCACTTCATTAGTCCCGGTGGCAACGGTGAATTTTCATTGGCTAACGCTGAAACCAACGCGACCAGCCATCCTGGTGGTGTACATCTGACTTATGACGTCGGCAAGTTACTGGTTACCGGCGCCAACCAGGGGTTGCGTGATGAAACGGCTTCTAACCGCGCGTTTACTGTTGATTTAAATGGTGCGGCACCGGTGATCAACAGTGTGAGACAAATGGCACACCGTCGTGCCTTTCATCAGCTTATTCCTCTGCCCACCGGTGAAGTGCTGGTGGTAGGTGGTAACACCGGTGGCGGGTTTAACGATAACGGCAGTGTCATGGAGCCTGAGATCTGGAACCCCGAAACCAATACATGGCGGGGTGTTGCCAACATGGCCGTGCCCAGAAACTATCACTCCACCGCATTGTTGTTACCTGACGGACGAGTTCTGGTTGGCGGTGGCGGCTACCCGGCCGGTGGTGGTACGCAAAGCTGGAACCATCAGGACGCACAGGTATATTCACCGTCATATCTGTTTACTCAGGGTGACCAGCCCGCGGTCAGACCGGTGTTGTCGGGGCTTCCCAACGTTGCTGATGTCGGTAGCAACTTTATTGTCGATGTCGATCAGGATATTGCTCACTTTACGCTTATAAAGCTTTCTGCGACCACGCACGCCACTAACACCGCATCACGTATGATGAAGCCGGACTTTCAGCGTACTGCTGATGGCCGTTACGAAATTGATTTACATCCAAACCCGCATGTGTTGATTCCCGGTTACTGGATGTTGTTTGCTGTTAACGGTGATGGTGTGCCATCGGAAGCGGAGATTTTTAATATTACAGCCGTTGATGTGCGCCTCAGTAAATTTTGCAACGCAGGGCGTTGCGACCCAGTCTTCTACCTGGGATAACAACAATCAACGATACGGCGCGGCACAGGCAAACGATGGTGATACCAACGGCGCTGCGTTTGCACACACGGCTGCCAACCCGAGCCACTGGTGGCAGCTTGATCTGTTAAAGCCGATTGACGTCGACAGCATTAGAGTCTGGAACCGCACTGATCAATACTCAAACCAGATCGCTAATGCCTATGTGCTGGTGTCAGACCAGCCGTTTGCGTCGGATTCTCCAGCTGCCATGCGTGCAGATGCAAACGTGACCGAATATCAACTGCCTCCCGACAACAGACCGTTTTACGATATAAAAATCGATCAGAATATGCGTTATATCCGCATGGTTGATCCGGAACAAAACTTCGTTAACGTGGCAGAAATGGAAGTTTTTGGTACTGACCCGTCTGCAACGACAACACAGCCGGTTAATCTGGCTCGCGGTGGTACTGCAACACAGTCTTCAGACTGGGCTTCACGGTTTCCGGCATCAAACGCAATATCCGGGGTTACCAGTGGATTTGCCAATGCTAATGGTGGTCTTGCCCATACCCGCGATGAACTAAACCCGTGGTGGGAGCTTGATCTGGGCCAGGTCGAACAGATCGATCAGATAAAAATCTATAACCGCACCGACTGCTGTACTGATCGAACCCGGGATTTTCATATCTTTGTATCTGAAACGCCTTTTAGTTCAACTGATCTTGGCCAGACAATAAGCCAGTCAGGCGTTGCAGATTTTCACTTTCCCGATGGTATCTCACAACACATTACCGACTATCCAATTAACCAGCGCGGGCGCTACGTCCGTATTCAGCTTGCTCACACCGGCATTCTTCAGCTCGGTGAAGTAGAGGTGATTCGTCTCGACGAAGTGGAGGCACCAATCGTAAATATCGATCCCATTGTATCTGCGCCTGTCTCGCAAACGGAAAATACCCAGTTTGTAGCCAATGCCGTTGGTCAGGGTGCTGTGCAATACAACTGGAACTTTGGTGATGGCAGTAGTGACAGCGGCTACACCAGCAGCACGTCTATTAGACATCAGTTTGCAGAGCCCGGTCGCTACGAAGTCTCCGTTACCGCGCGTGATTCTACCGGTGATGAAACTCGCACCAGCTTTACACAGCTTGTGCATCTGCCTTTGGTCGACGCTGCTCCGATGACATCCAACGGCATACTCGAGCTTAATGATCGTCGGGAAATCTGGACGGCGAATCCGGACAATCAAACGGTATCAGTCGTAGACGGAAATACACTGGCAACTGTTGCTGAGATTGTTGTTTCCGGAGAACCCGTGGCAGTGGCACAGGCGCCGAACGATAGTGTCTGGGTGATCTCCCGAAATACCGCACTTATTAGCGTTATCGATCCGGTTAGCCGTGTGATTACACAAACCATTAATTTACCTCGTGGCTCGCAACCGTGGGGTATTGTGTTCGACGAACAAAAAGCATTTGTAGCGCTTGAAGCAATTAATGAAGTTCGAACGTTTGCGATAACTGATGGCCTGCCTCTCAATACCACCAGCGTCGGGTACTTTCCGCGGCATCTGTCGATCGATCCTGAAAACAACCGGCTCTATGTATCGAGCTTTATAACGCCACCACTGCCGGGTGAAGATACCGGCAACCCGGTGGTTGAAGACGCTAACCAAAAATACGGTGCAGAAGTATCGGTATTGTCGACCACTGATTTAACTGCACAAAATACCGTGGTGCTGCAACATCACGATCAGCCTATAAGTGAACACCAGGGGCCGGGGCTGCCAAACTATCTTGGGCAAGTGACTATTTCCCCTGATGGCAGTCGTGGCTTCGTTGCGTCTAAACAGGACAACATTCTGGGCGGGCAGCTAAGAGGTAACTCGGTATTAACATTTGATCAAACAGTTCGCGCTATCACATCGCAGATTGATCTTGGCACACAGCAGGAAATTTTATCCGGCAGAGTAGATCACGATAACGCCAGTGTCGCAGGGTTTTCTGCTATCGACCCGTTTGGCGTCACCGTGTTTACAGCACTTGAAGGTAATCGCCAGGTATCGGTCTCCGATGTTAATACCGCAACAGAGATAACCCGCCTCGAGGTTGGGCTTGCGCCGCGATCACTTCTGGTTTCTGCCGATGGTAAACGGCTTTATGTGCACAACTATATGGATCGCACGCTCGATGTTTTTGATATCGAAGCGATGGTGCAGCAGGGCGCTATCAGTGCAGACAAACTGGCCACCGTGCCACTGGTTGGCAACGAACAGTTAAGCAGTGTTGTATTACGCGGCAAGCAACTGTTTCATGATGCGCGTGACGACCGACTTGCCGGGCTCGACTACATGAGCTGTGCTAGTTGCCATGCCGAAGGCGGTCATGACGGCAGAACCTGGGATTTCACTGCACTGGGTGAAGGGCTGCGAAATACCATATCGCTTGAAGGCAGAGCCGGCTCCGGCCACGGCATGCTGCACTGGACCGGTAACTTCGATGAAGTGCAGGACTTTGAAGGGCAGATTCGAGAGTTTGCCGGCGGTGGCGGCTTAATGGACGACGCCAGCTTTGCCACGACCGCAGATCCGCTTGGTGCCACCAAGGCCGGGCTTAGTGAAGACCTTGATGCACTGGCGACTTACCTCGCATCACTTAACATCATTCCCGACAGTCCACACCGCGATAACAATGGAAACCTCACTGCAGACGGTGAAGCCGGTCTGGCTTTATTTACCGACAACAACTGCGCTACCTGCCACGCCGGTGATGCGTTTACCGACTCGGCAGCTGGTATGTTTCACGATGTTGGAACAATCATGCAGCCGGGCAGCGGGCAGCGACTGGGAGCAGCGCTTCCGGGCTTCGATACCCCGACGCTTGCCGGTGTGTGGCAGACACCGCCATATCTGCACGACGGTTCGGCCGCCACGCTACAGGACGCCGTCGCAGCGCACCTGCAGTTTAATTTTAACGCAGCACAGCTTGATCAGCTGGCCGCTTATCTTATACAGATAGACGACAACATCGATACCGTTCAGCCACCTCCGCCGCCGCCGCCACCGGCCAGCGCTAATGGCCCTTCGAACTACGTCAATAACACACTGACTATCGATGGCAGCATTGACGACTGGCAAAGTCTGACGGCATTCGGCAGCGACCCGCAGGACCCTGCAGCCACTCCGGTACTGGATATAAAATCTGCATGGCTTGCGCACGATGAACAGAACTTTTATGTCGCGCTGGAATATCACAACACATTTGTCGACTCATGGGGTAACGGCATTTATCTGGACACCGACCGTGATCGTGCCACTGGCTTTACCGGATTTTCTGACGAGTACCCGATTGGTGTCGATTATCTTTTTGAAGCCGGTGAACTGCTTCGCTACACCGGTAACGGCACAGACTACAGCTGGGAACTGGTTAGCTA
>CAYZVB010000153.1:0-2042 GCA_964481315.1 uncultured Granulosicoccaceae bacterium | reverse complement strand
CAATGCCAACACTGCTGAAATTACCCTGCCGCGTCAGCTACTGGGTAACGCCGGCGGGCTTCACCTTTTCTTTGCCGGCAACCATGCCGCAATCGGTGGTGAAGGAAATGACTTCTTCCCCAACGGTGTAACAGACGCCACACTGTCACGGACTGACAGATACTTTGTTTACAGCGTTTCTGCCAGCACCGATGTGCCTCCAATAGCTAACCCTGCCACTTTCTATATGGCGCAGGGTGGCAGTTTACAGTTGGTGCTAACCGGTGCAGATGCCAATGACGATGCACTGAGTTTTGAAGTGGCTGACCTGCCGCAGTTCGGCACGCTAAGCGGCACCGCGCCCAACCTGACGTATACGCCACAAGGCGATTTCTCCGGCACCGACTCGTTTGGCTTTAGTGTCAGTGACGGCAGCAACAACAGTGCAGTTGCCCGCGTAACTATCAATGTTTCACCATCTATCACACCCAGCATGACCACCATTACCCTTGATGGTGACCTTGCGGACTGGACTGGCATTGCCTCGCTAGGTGAAGACCCGGCAGACGTCACCGGCATACGCGATACCATGGATCTGCGTCGCGGCTGGGTTGCCCACGACAGCAACAACACCTATTTTGCCTACCAGGTGCACGACACCCCGCTGGCCGTTAACTGGGGCTATGGCATCTACCTGGATACAGACAATAATCGCAACACCGGATTCCGTGGCTTTAGTGACGAATTTCCAATTGGTGCGGATACCGTTGTTGAAGGCTTTACCCTGCATCAGTACACCGGTACCGGGCTTAACTGGAGCTGGTCTGAAGGTAAACTGCTCGACTACGCACAGGCCGGAGACAGTCTGGAACTGGCCGTGCCGCAGTCTGATATTGGTAACGTAGCAGAGATGCAGTTCTTTTTACTTGCCGACAACATGGCAGTCAGTGGCAATGCGCTTGACTACTACCCCGATACCACAATCGATACCCGGGCGGCTCAACGATACTTCAGTTATCAGTATTCCATACCTGCACCGGTGGCTTATAGCCAGACGCTGCAAGTCGTTAACGACTCATCACTTGTGGTTGAGTTGAATAGCTCGGTAGCTGCTGCTGCAGCACCGGTGTATACCATTACCGAACCGCCGCAACACGGTGTACTTACCGGTACTGCGCCCAACCTTGTTTATCAGCCGGATGCAGCGTATGTCGGTGATGATGAAATTCAATATACCGTTACTGTTGACGGACAAACCAGTGCTGCGGCTGTAGTGCAAATAGTCGTTACTGATTCGCAGGTGGCGGCGCCCGCAGCCTGGAGTAATCCGGTCAGTGACATACAGATAGATGGTGACTTTGCAGACTGGAGTTCTGTAGCACCATTTAGTGCCGACGCTGAAGACGTTATTGTGAACGGTGAAAAAATCGACTGGAGCGTTGCAGGTATGGCGCATGACGCCAACAGCTTTTACATCCGAGCCGGCAACCACACCGCTATCGGTTCACTGAGCTGGGGGCATGCGATTTATCTCGATACCGATGCAAACCAAAGTACCGGCTTTGTCGGGTTTTCATCAGAGCTGCCAAGCGGTAGTGACTATCTGATCGAAGGTGCATCGCTGTATCGCTATACGGGCAGCGGCACCGACTGGGCCTGGAGTTATCAGGGTGAGGTGCAGTCAGCGGTGGGAGCCAATCAATACGAACTTGCCATAGAGCGCAGCCTGATTGGTAATCCGGCTGTCATTGATCTATACCTCCGTGGTGACAATGGCGCTATTGCGGCAAGTAACACTATCGACTTTTATCCGGACGGAGTCGCCGACATCAATGCCGACGCCTTGCTGCGCCGGTTCCGATACCAGACGGCTCAATAAGTGGGTACTACAATGACCGGCCACTGCGAAAGACTTAACAACACTCCTGTGTGCGGACGCCTTATGAAGTCAGTAAAACAAATTGCGTTCGCGGCGGTAACAGTCACGATTATCGGTTGCGACTCCGGTGGTACTTCAGCGTCAGTAAACTCTGGCGCTGCAGCTGGCAATACAGCCAACGCTT
>CAYZVB010000152.1:4379-12615 GCA_964481315.1 uncultured Granulosicoccaceae bacterium | reverse complement strand
CCACTTTAGGAAACTTTTGGCTGTGTCGACCTTCTTAGAGCTCTGTGGAATCGCGAGCGCCCATGACCAGAACCAACCAGTACCCTTGTCAGTTTCCTGCATCGGTGCTTTAAAAAAGTCGGTTTTATCCGCAACGGTTGAAGTATCGGGGTTACGAACGTCACCAGCAGCTGAAGTCGCATCAACCCATGTGGCGCATTTGCCGTCTTTGAACAACGCTCGGTTTTCGTTGTGACCGTTGGCAGATGCCCCCGGAGGACCTGAAGCATTCATCAGATCAACGTAGTAGTTGATCGCCGCATTCCACTCAGCGGAGTCAAGTTGTGGCTTCCAGTCTTCGTCGAACCAGCGCGCACCGAATGCATTCGCAACGGTTCCAACAAATGCCATGTTCTCACCCCAACCGGCTTTTCCGCGTTGACATGTTCCATAGACGCCATTGTCTGGGTCGTGAAGTTTGGCAGCCATTTCTGCAAACTCGGTATAGGTGATTTGTTCAGTCGGCGCTTCAATCCCAGCGGCTTCGAAAAGGTCGGTGCGGTAGAAGGTAAACGACGTCTCAGAGTACAGAGGCAATGCGTAGAGACTGCCATCTGCAGAAAGACCGTTTCGTACCAGAGGAAACACGTCTTCGAGGTCATAGTCAGCGTCATCGGCGAAATCATCCAGTGGAGTCAACCAGCCTTTCGCACCCCAGATTGGTGTTTCATAAGCACCGATGAACATGATATCGAAAGAACCACCACCAGTCGCGATATCGGTTGTTGTGCGTTGACGAAGCACGTTTTCTTCAAGAACCACCCAGTTGATCGTGTTTCCGGTGGCTTCTTCCCACTCTGGAGCCAGTTCCTGCATGGTGATCATGTCGGCGTTGTTTACCGTTGCGATCGTGATCTCTTCGGCAGTTGCTGCGAAAGAAGCCGACAAACCCGCCAACACACCGAGCGCGGTGAGTTTAAGTTTACTAGTCATAAATCCTCTCTATTTTTACACGTGTAAATAGACCAAAAATATCTCTGCATGCAGAGAAGGCTGAACATCTCTCAAGCGCCATTTTCTTATATTCAAGCAGATTCTCTCAGGCGCAATTCTGCATTGAATGTTCTTACAACTCCCTGATCTGTGCGTTTACCATTTTCAATCTGATCAAGAACCTGCGAGACCGCGGTCTGCCCGAGATGGACGGTGTTTCTGGACACCGTTGTCAGGGCCGGATATACGTAAGCCGATAAGGGGTGATCATCATGGCCCGCAACTCTGAATCGCGTTGATTCCTCTTTTCTCTGTGGCAACAAATGATGCTTGTTCGCTGCCCTGATGACACCAATGGCAAGTCTGTCATTCGCGCATAATATCGTACTGTCAATGTACTCTCCCCGGCTGAAGTATTCGTCCATGGTGAGATAGGCGAACTCCTCAAAGTTCCACACAGTATCTGTCTGACTTAACGGAATTATCGCTGGAGCAAAACCTGTCTCTTTAGCGCTTTTCACATAAGCGCGTTCACGTTCAAGACTGTTGCTGTTAATCCTTGGCATACCGAGAAAAACCGGCGGCTCTCCTGATCGACACAGATAATCAACCATTAAAGCGATACTTTGTTCGTTGTTGGTACCGACAAAATCCACTTGCTCGAATTTTCCCGGTACCCGGGAATCAACGAACACCACCGGCAAATCTTTCTGAATCCGTTCGATGGTAGTGAGAGCACTTGATTGCCCTATCGGCGCAGCGATGACTCCATCCGCACTCATAGACAACAGATTCTCAAACGCCTTTGCTTCCAGTTCGGAGTCGCCATGGGCATTCTGAACAATAATTGCATAACCGGATTCCAGAGCAGCCTCCTCTATTGCCTGAATGAGAGTGGTATAAAACAAATCACTCAGGTACGGCACAATGACACCAATCAGTCGTGTGGACTGACGGTTCATTTTTGTAGCGAAAAAATTCGGTACGTAATCGACGGTGTCTAGCGCATCTTCTATTCGCTTGCGCGTAGTAGACCGCACACTATCTGCATCCTGAAAAAACTTGGAAAGCGTTGGACGGGAGATCCCTATCGTCGCGGACAGTTTTTCCATTGTCCGGATTTTCGGTTTGTTCTGTCCCAACTCACTCATCGAACGTCGCGCTTGCCTCCCGGTGCTGTCACAGACCGTCGAGTGACGGTCAATTGCGTCAGACTTTAAATCATTTTTTTGCGCGTGTAAAATATTTCACACCACGCAACACATCAATACGTAATTTGCGAATTATTAGTGAGAGCATCGATGCCGCAACCCACAATCATCGCAGTAGGTGAATTACTTGTAGAGTTTGTATCCCACCGCGAGGGATGTGAGCTACGCGAACTCTCAGATTACTCTGGCCCCTACCCCAGCGGAGCACCGGCAATTTGCATTGACCAGGCAGCGCTAACCGGTGCATCTACTCGACTGTACGGGACAGTTGGCAATGACAACTTTGGCATTGCTTTAACCGACAGATTGCAAACGCACGATGTCGGCACTGAAGGAATAGCTAAAGTCACGGACCGGACCACCGGTGTTGCTTTCGTTTCCTACTTTAAAGATGGCAGCCGCACATTTATTTTTCACTTAAGCAACACTGCCGCAGACGCCATTAAACCTGAGCAAATCGATTTACCTGATAGCCCTATCATCATGCATGTGTCAGGTTCTTCACTGGGTAACGAATCGCTGCGGGAGTCCATTGTGCTTACCGCTGAAAAAGTCATTGAGCAGGGAGGCAAGCTGAGCTGTGACCCGAATGCAAGACCCGAATTAATGAGCCAGCCTAATGTTAAAGCAGTGCTCAAGAATCTAATCGCGAAAAGCAGCTATTTATTTCCGAGTGATAGTGATCTTGAGTTTCTGTACCCGGAACTGTCCACTGCCGACGTTATAGCCACACTGCTCACGACCCAGATAGAATCGATCGCACTGACTCGCGGCAGGCACGGCTGCTCGCTGTATTCTGCTGACAGTGAACCCCTGACTCTGGCAGGACACAGCGTCACAGAGGTAGACCCGACCGGCGCAGGGGACTGTTTTTGCGGAACGTTTCTGTCCCTGATGTCCCAGGGTAAATCCGTCGAGGAATGTGGCCGTTATGCAAACGCCGCTGGTGCGATAGCCGTTACCAAACGCGGACCGATGGAAGGTAACTCAAGTATTACCGAAATCGAATCCTTTATTGAAAACAACCCTGCAGCGCTTACCGACTAAAAATATGATTCCGAATATAACCCGGCTGATAGAACACAACCGCTCAGGTAAAGCAGTAGGACTGCCATGTTTTTGCACCGCAAATGAATTGGTGATGCGCGCGATTTTCAAATACGCGCGTGAGCATGAAACACCTGTCGTGATCGAAGCTACCTGCAACCAGGTCAATCAGGACGGTGGCTATACAGGCATGACAGCATTAGATTTCTCGAATTGGATAAATTCACTGGCAGCTGAACACCAGGTACCGCAAGACGCTGTTTTGTTGGGCGGAGACCATCTCGGACCTAACCCATGGCGCCGCCTGCACGCTGACACGGCCATGGAAAAAGCATCCGTGCTGGTGAAAGCCTATGCAGAAGCAGGTTTTCGCAAGATTCATCTTGATGCATCGATGGCATGCGGTGACGAACCAACGCCATCGTTTGAACTGGTCGCCGAGCGCGCTGCCCGATTATGCAAAATTGCAGAGGATCATTCTCCCAATCCGGATGATCTGATTTACATCATCGGTACCGAGGTACCTGTTCCCGGTGGTGAATCAGATGATATGGATTCGCTTTCGATAACAACTGCCGACCGGCTGAAAGAAACCATAGAAACACATCAGCAAGCCTTTCACCATGCGGGCTTGGACAACGCATGGGAAAAGATTGTTTCGGTTGTTACCCAACCCGGCGTTGATTTCAGCCACACTCACGTACACTGCTTTGAGCCCGAAAAAGCCTCTGCGCTATCCGGGGCTATTCTTAAGTATCCGGAATTAACTTTCGAAGCACATTCGACCGATTACCAACCAACACGAGCACTGCAAGAGTTGGTGGAAAATCACTTTCTCTTCCTTAAAGTCGGGCCGGAGCTGACCTTCAGAATGCGTGAGGCGGTTTTTTCACTGGCCGCTATGGAAAAGCATTTACTCAGCGACGGCAAAAGGTCAAATCTGGTTGAAACTGTACATCGGGCGATGGCAGCCAATACCGACCACTGGGCACCGTATTACCAGGGAAGTGATCAACTGATCGAGCAAATGAAGGTATTTAGTTTCAGCGATCGTATTCGCTACTACTGGTCTGAGCCCAAAGTACATGAGGCATTACAGACGCTGCTGACAAATCTGGCTGAAGTGAACATCCCCGAATCAATCATTTCCCAGTATTTTTCTGCGCGGGAATTCGGTAGCATTGCGGCTGACGCGCAAACATTAGCAGAGGATCATATCGCGCTGTGTATTCGCAGGTACTACCAAGCCTGCGGTTATCATTAGCGCAAAGTAAAGGTGGTAGTGTGTCGGCTTTCAGTAGTTTACCAGCCCGATTTAAAGAGCAGTAAACCAACAGTGCCGGTTGCCGATATGGGGTGATGCAAAAAATGCATCGCTCCGCTGCAAAAATAACACACTACAAGATCACCAGAAACCAGTAACGTGCGCGTGTAGCTGAAACCAAGAGTTCTTCGGGCTCGTCTTTGACTGTCCGGCAGAACTTTTATATACCGCTTCGCGGCATAGTTATCAGGCAAGCAGATACGCGCCTGCAGCGTCCCGCAGTAGAATTCCCGCTCGATCACTGCGCAATCGACAGATGATCTGAGCTAACAACTTAAGATGTTGAATTTTGGAGAGTTTTTCAATTATGAAAAGTAAACTTGAGTACATTTGGCTAGACGGTTACCAGCCTACCCAGAGCCTCCGCAGTAAAACGATGGTTCGTTCTGACTTCAGCGGCAAACTCAGCGATTGCCCAATGTGGTCATTCGACGGCAGCTCGACCGAGCAGGCTGAAGGTAACGACTCCGATTGCCTTCTCAAGCCTGTGGCGATTATCCCCGACCCTGATCGCAAGAACAGCTACCTGGTGATGACAGAAGTTCTGAATGCAGACGGTACACCACACGCGTCAAACGGTCGCGCTACTATCGAAGAAGACGACGACGATTTCTGGTTTGGTTTCGAGCAGGAGTACTTCCTGATCAACACCGAAACCAACCTGCCGCTCGGCTTCCCTGAAAAAGGTTTTCCAGCTCCGCAGGGCCCGTACTACTGCTCTGTCGGTGGTAACAATGCGTTCGGACGTGAGATCGTCGAAGAACATCTTGATATGTCTCTAGAAGCCGGCCTGAACGTTGAAGGTATCAATGCAGAAGTAGCTGCAGGCCAGTGGGAATTCCAGATTTTCGCCAAAGGCGCCAAGCAGGCCGGTGATGAAATCTGGCTGGCGCGCTACCTGTTGGAACGCACTGCCGAGAAATACGGCATTGCAGTCGACTGGCATCCGAAGCCACTGGGCGACACCGACTGGAACGGTTCGGGCATGCACGCCAACTTCTCTAACGGCGCAATGCGTACATCCGGGAGCGAAGATGTGTTTAATAAGATCTGCGAAGAATTCGGTAAGAACATCCAGCGTCACATCAGCGTTTACGGCGCAGACAACGATCAGCGACTGACCGGCAAGCACGAGACTCAGTCAATCGATCAGTTTAGCTATGGTGTTTCTGATCGCGGTGCTTCAATCAGAATACCTGTTGGAACTATTGAAGACGGCTGGAAAGGCCGCCTGGAAGATCGTCGCCCTGCATCTAACGCGGATCCGTACAAGGTTGCAGCTGCCGTCATTAAAACGACGACAGAAGCTCTGGCTTAATTCCACGCTGTTTTCGCTCTGTTACTCCGGAGCAAAGCAACTTGAAAATCCCCGCCGTAGTGTGGGGATTTTTTTTGTCTGCATGACAGTCGCACAGCTTCTGGCATGCAATGCGCACAAAAACTAAAACAACAACATTGCGGCCGACCCAACCTGATTTACTGCATCGACAATAACAGCGCCAGCGTGTCGCCGCTTTCAGGTACAATACAAGCGACTGCCCCGCAAACAACGGGTTAGAGCATGAGTGAATATCCGAAACTAAAGCTCCCTGACAATACAAGATTGTTCACCGAGCACACGGACAAAGAACTAGCGAAAAAAATCGACCCGAACTTTCGCTATGCCTATTTTAAAACCATTGCCAAAGGTGGCAAATCACTTATTCAGTCATGCAAAGACATGCATCTCAATCGCATTGTCTGTTACAAATCACTCCTTGCCGAATTCGCCGAAGACCCGATAGAACAAAAAAGGTTGCTGCGCGAAGCAAGAGTGTCGGCCATGCTTCAACACCCCAACACTGTTCCGACGTACGAACTGGGCAGGGATAACAAAGGCCACTACTACTTCACTATGAAGCTGGTACATGGCTATACGTTGCGTGAGATATTCGACTACCGCGAACGCTACGATCTAAGCCAGTTGGTTGATATTGTTATTCAGGTGGCAAGAGCGCTCGACTGCGCACATTCGCATGGTGTTATTCACCGCGACATCAAACCGGAAAACATTCTTATTGGTCCGTACGGCGAAGTACTGCTGCTTGACTGGGGGCTTGCCAAGGTATGGAACAAAGAAGGCGATCAGTCACCGCTGGAGGAAGAACCACCGGGCCAAAACATCGAAGACCCAACCATGACAGGCCACCAGAAATTACAGGGAACGTTGTTTTATATGTCGCCAGAACAAATCGAACGCGACCCCGCTATTGACTCCAGAACTGATATCTACAGTCTTGGTGTGGTGCTGTACGAAGCGTTAACCGGCAGAACACCGGCAGAAGGTGAACTTACCGACGAAGTTATACAGTCAATACTGCAGGATGAGCCCCCCAAACCCTGCGACCTGTCGCCCAGCGTACCGCCGTTGCTGGAAGACACTGCAATGACGTGTCTGGATAAAAAACGGGAAAACAGAATTCAAACCGCGGCCGAACTCATCCGATCTCTGCAACAGAACTGGGCTCTGGTTTAACCGCCTGCCCCATCCTCCCGACCGTGTCACAATCTATCACGGTTGGCAAATACTGTTTTTACCGCAGATATGTAACTATCGCCTCGACTGCCGAAATAGCTAGTGTTCTATGGCCATATTGAGCGACAAAATATCTGTGCGACGCACCGCACGGTTTTAGCCGTCAAACGGTTTAAATAACATGCCAGTGCGCACTTTGGACATTTCCACCGGGGCCGAATTGCAGAAACCGGAGCTACGCACTTTAGTTGCTGACTCGACTTTTAGCGTTGGGTTTGACCGCGTGTGATTCCGAAACAGTTCGCGTTGTAACTAACGACGACAGCGTTGCGCAGGAAAGCGACACTGACAACGGCACAGACACCAATACCACAGATTCGGCGACTGACACTGCAACAGACAGCAACACCACGGACACTGCCGATGCCACAGACACAACGGACAGTACCGACACCACACTAACAAGCAACACTCGCGGATTACTTGCAGAGCCGGACAAACTACATAACCTGGTTGGACTGGTAAAAGTCGAGGCAGTGAACACCGACAGCGATTTTTCCCGCGGTATATTTACCCGCCTGGATACCGCTCTTACCGCTCAGAACATTCTCGAGTTTTTTGTACCGGCTTCCGACTTCTGTCAGGTCACGCGCTACAACGCTGCGTTTCCACAGGGCAATGCGTTCAAGATCTACGATCAGGAACCAACGCTTATCAGCGCTGGTGAAAACATCACCCTGAATACCGCCGCTGCAAACTATGCCACTCTGGAAAGACAAATCGTCGAAGGTACCGGCCTGATTTACCGGTCGAACACAGCACTTAGCGAAAACATTCCAGCAGGTCTTGTGCTGGACGTTCCCGGCGAAGTTTATCCGGGGTTCTCCAATGTCGCTCTGTCGACGGTACCTGCACTGCAGTTACAGTCACCAGCAACAAACGGACAGGTAACTACAGATACCCAGTTCCAGTGGAACGCCAATAATGACCCGTTTTCTGTGTTTGAAATTTACGCAGGTTTCACTTCACCCGAAACCAATCAGGTGATCGAGATTGGTTGTACCGTAGTTGACGACGGACAATTCACCTTCGACGCGACTACGCGTGCCGAACTTGGTGAAGGCTTTACAGCAGACTGGTTCTCAGTGCTCCGGGTCGTCTATGACG
>CAYZVB010000152.1:0-4369 GCA_964481315.1 uncultured Granulosicoccaceae bacterium | reverse complement strand
GTCTGAAGACGGCATACTGTTTGTTGCCAACAGCATTAACTAAAAAAAACTGATAGTGGCGGGCAGCAATTGCCCGCCGCAAAATCTCCCGCCCCACCCCAACTGGGCGGAGTATCGACACCCGCCCCTCACCTCCAGCCACACGAGTACTGGCACGGATTTTTTATCTATTCAATTGCATGGATTGGCGACCGGCACACCCGGTTAGTCGATACCACCTCGAATAGGTTTCCGTCCGGTAGCGAGATGATGCAAAGCACCCCGTAGTACACTGCGTCACCGGTTCGTCAATTTGCCGCACCATTAGGCATTCAACCAATTGCTAAGTGAGCGGCAACGCATAACCCAATGGCCAGGAACTCCAACATCAGGACACACGCAATCAGGCAGCGACAATCCGTTTCAACAGCGGTCTTACACGCCATATACAGTGCGGTTCTAACGCTGACGGTTATTTTTCTACTCATACAAAGCCATTCCGTATGGTCAGAAGAACATCGCACCAGCACCGAAAAAGGCGCATCAACCGCGATGTGCCCGCCCTACACCACACAGGAAAATTACCGCAAGCCGGTAAACGTCCAGACAGCTACACCCCAAAACTGGGTACAGACAATCAATAACGCCGCTGCAGGAGATGAAATATTATTAGCTGACGGCGTCTACCCACTAAAACAATACGCCGTTGTACTCGACAAACCGCTTACACTCAGAAGCGCGTCAGGTAATAGAGATAAAGTGATTATTCAGGGCCAGGGACTATCGGTGAATGCCGAAGCACTGATGATCATGGCCAACGATGTACACATTGCAGACCTGACCGTCGAAGACGTTCGTGACCACGCCATTTCCATCCAGGAAACCTTTAGCAGAGCAGTGATATACAACGTTCACCTGAAAGACATTGGCACACAACACATCAAAAGCAACCGCGGCGGACCCAATGGCCTTATCGCCTGCTCAAGCATTGGATACACCAACGACACCGCAGTGGGTGACTATACCGGAGCGATCGATCTGCATGGTGCGGTAAACTGGACCATACGCGATAACTTTATTTACAACATCTGGGGCGATGGCAGCAAATGCATTGTAGACGCCGACTGCGGAACACAATTCTTCGGCGGAGGCCCCGCCATACTGATCTGGAACAACTCCAGAGATAACATTATCGAAAGAAACACCATTGTCGAATCCTTCAGAGCAATCGCACTTGGCCTCGACACCTCATACTCCGGCGGCATTGTCCGGGACAACTTCATTTGCCGCACACAGCCAGGCAAACAAGGGGTAAAAAAATACATCAAAGGCGATGCCGGCATCAGCCTGCGCGGGGCAGATAACGTTAACGTCATCGGTAACCATGTACTGATCAACGGCCGCTACCGCGGAGCGATAGAGCTAAAACACTCTCAGAATATCCGCATAGAAAACAACGTAATCTCAAAAAAAATCTGGAACAAAGGGCGGTCCACCTACAATGACTGTAAGTGGTGGTTCTGCCGTGATGAAGGGTATGGAAACGATGTAGTACAGACTGGATCGGAGCTAAGCTGCCCATCGGTGGAGTAACGTCCGGCAATTACGATTGTGGGGGTAAGCGGTTCCAGGCGGATATCAGGTCGCAGTGGCACGCAAATTGGATAACTGGCACTCAGTTTTTGACCGGCATCTCGTTGAACACGACTGGACTGCTGGCAACGATCCGCAGAATCTGTCAGATACCTAATAGGAATCCAAACCCATGCTTGCCAACGAAAAAAAATACGATTACAAGTCTACGGGCGCGACACTTGAGCCCCTTGATCCGGCGAGCGTAGAGCTCAGCGACGCAGTTTTGGAAGCTGCAGGAATGCTGTCAAAAGGCGAACGGCAAATGCTCTTCCAGCTGAGCTCACAAAACTACAAAGGCAAGGGGGCTATTATCGATGGTGGTAGCTTTTTCGGATCTTCCCTGGTCTCAACAGCAGCGGGCTTAAAAAACAATCCAGAGTTTGAAGCTATGAACTTTAACCAGTTCGCCGCCGGAAAACCAATTTACTCTTATGAACTGGGTTTCCTCCCTGCTCCGAAAAACGACAAAATCGATAAAAAAAGAGTTTTCGGAAAAACACCGTATACATTGGGCGATAGTTTTGAAGGAATACTGAAAGAGACAATCACGGACTACAACGACCTAATCAAACTGCATATAGGCGATCTACTTAAAGAGTCATGGACCGGAGAGCCTATCGAAATCTGTTTTATTGACGTATGCAAAACAGCCGCACTGAACAAACATGTATCTCAGGAATTTTATGCGCACTTAATTCCTAACGATTCATACTTGATTAACCAGGACTTTTTCTTTGATCGCCTGCCATGGATTAAGGTAACCATGGGCTACCTCGACGAATACTTCACCTGGTGTGGTCAGGTATCAACAAGCTCGGTCTACAAGAACATTAAGAAAATACCACAGGAAGTAGCCGACTTTGATCCGTTTACCGAGTGCGATCTGGAAGAATGCCTAAAGCTGCACGACAAAGTTCCTTATCAATTTCTGGATCGCAGGTATACCTACTACATGGAGTTGTCAAAAGCCTATCTGATGGCACTGAAAAATAAAAAATACGATGCACTCGAATACCTCGATGCAATCTCAAAAGTCTACGCCGATTTGCTGGACGACGAAAGCGCCGACCGGGGCAACAAGTTCAGACTGGATCGGGCGGTTCGCCAGATTTCTAACGGCAACATACACAAAGTGTCTTAAGCCATGATCGAAGAAAAAGACTTTATTGCAGGTAAGGCAGCCGTTAAGTCCGGCGACATAGAAACAGCCCGCAGAATGCTCAACCCGATCATTCAAGCTCAGGCACATCATCCAGGTGCGTTCTTTCTCGCACAGGCGGAATTTAAACACGGAAACAATGAGACTGCCAAGAAACACTGCGAAATTTATATAGAAAAGCACAAACAACACCTTGGAGCACGCATACTCGCCGGTAGAATCGCGCTTAAGCAGGGTAACTTCACTGATGCTGAAAAACACTTGGGAACGGCTCGTGGATTAAGTGCTGAAGACACAGCCGTTCAGCAGTTGGCCGATGAGATAAACGCTCAAAAGCGCGACAAAGACACACAGACATTAATCAACATTGTCGATGACTACGCCAAATCCAGAACCGGTGGCTCGATTCCAACTGAGGTACTCAAGGCAGCACAGGAATTGGCAAAAATTGAGCCTCTGACAAACTGGAACAGAGATATAACTCAGGCCAAAGTCGCGAATTTCCACTTCAGTAGTTCTGTCGAAGCAGCTCTCCTCAACTACATGCCCGCTCTATTGGAAGTGTCCGTCGAGTTTGAGGTAAATCTGTTATCGACGTTGGATGCGGTTTGGGCGGATACGGCACCGGGTTCTCGCTGCAGGCGCAACCAGCTATCTCGGACTTGACCCGGTAATGGATCTGGATTCGACAAAGGCGAAGAATAAGCGGATTCGTGAATGGAGTGACATGGGAATAACTCCAAACAGCATCCAGGAGCAATGCCCGGACATCCGACTGTTTCAGGGAACTTCGGAAGAACTGAAATTCGATGAAAAATTTGATGTTATTTCCCTGCACAACGTAACCGAACACTTAATTCAATTAGATCTGGTGTTCGAAGGGATGGTTCAACTCTGCCATAAAGACACCAAAGTAGTTTTTATGCATCACAATTACTACTGCTGGAACGGCCATCATAAATCACCGAACCAACCCGGTCAGATAGTCAACGGAGTTGGAAAAGGCGAACAAATGCTTCTGATGGATTGGAGACACATACCATTCGCAGACTCTGCCCCTGATGACCATTACGTGAAAACACACCTTAATCGCGTTACGCTGGACGAAATAAAGGGCATCACTTCAAAGTACTTCGAGATTGAAGAGTGGAACGAAATTCCATCCAACAAAGCAACACTTGAAAGACTGAGTGACGATATCGTAGATAACATTCGCCTGACTCACCCTCATCTGACCAAAAGGGATCTGGAAACTAACGTCGTATTTGCTATCTGTGGAGCGAAGTAATTCGAAAGAAACGCTAACGGTTTCACCTCTTCAGTATGACCAACAAGGCCACGCAACGTGGCCTTACTTTTGGGAGGTCCACTTCAACAGCTGAAACGGCAAGTAAAGCAATACAATCGTTGTGCATCCATTGCCAGTTAATACCGCGCCCGCTAGAGTGTGAACCTTGGCAAATCAACTCCCTTGCGTATCAGATTAATCTCAACAGGCTAAAACCCTATTTTCTTGATACCCGGCATACTTTGTATTTGCGATTTCAATAAATTCACATATTATTGGTAGTAATGGTGCTCTCAGCACCTAGTGCC
>CAYZVB010000151.1:0-12661 GCA_964481315.1 uncultured Granulosicoccaceae bacterium | reverse complement strand
GTTCCACACATCATGTTGTCAATAGATGCACCCGGCGCATGAGCAACATCTTCTATCACTGATAAGTTTTTTGATCGACACAGCTTTACAATATTCGACATATCACAGGGATATCCGGCAAAGTGAACTGCTATTACTGCCTTTGTTTTACTGGTAATTTTAGGCTCAATTGTCGCAGCGGAGATATTCCAATCAGTAAGCGAAGTAGAATCAGCCAATACGGGAGTTGCACCAACCATTTTGACTACATTGGCGTCCGCAACAAATGTTAGACCAGGTATTATAACCTCATCGCCAGGCCCTACTCCCAGCGCGAGAAGTGCCATATGCAAAGCAGCTGTCGCACTGGAGACCGCATGACAACTTGCTGCACCACCAAGCAAGGATGAAAATTCAGACTCGAATGTTTTTGTTCTTTCACCCATGGTTAGCCACTTACTGGCAAGAACCTGACACACTGCCAGCTCTTCACGGGAATCGTAGTTCAAGTCAAACAGTGGCACGTTCCACATTCAAAGCTTTCTCTTTTTCATATAGATAATGGAAGCACAGACAATTATTTCTGGGCTAAGCAGTAACTTCGTCGGCACGCTTGGTTTCTTCGATTGCGCTGTTCTTGTGCCTTGGGGGGGACCCGACTTCTTTAGTTTTGTCGTTTAACGCACTTGACGCAATTTCGAGCTGCCGAAAACCCGCGAGATCCTCCAGGTTTAGGCTCTGCACACCCCGAGAAAGACACCAGGACTGGACTTTATTTCTTTGTGCGATATCAAAATTCGATGTCATCCATACTTGATCAAAATTGTACCGAGCGTGCATGTTGTCCAGATCACTCACCATTCCAAGCACTTTAAAACCGTAAATCTCGCGTGCCAACTGTTCGCTATCGTCCGTTAACAAACCAACATATCCAACTCCATTAGAGAAACCAGTGGCTAATAGATTGCATAACCCCAAGGATTTCTGACTTACCCCACACACCAGCACAGTGCTTCTATTTCCATGCTTCTTCCGCATTCCAGGCAACTTATAATGTAGTTGACGATATGCAACTCGAGGCAATAGCATTATTGCAACGGATATAATGTAGGCAACGGCAATCATCAAAGAAGATGTCGATGTTTCAGCCAACCGAATTACAATGGCGGCCACCATCCAAACACCGCATGCCGCTCCCGCTAAGCGGATAACATCTGTTTCTGAAAAGTAGCGCACCGGATGCCTGTAAACCCGTGTTAATAAAAAAACCAGAGTTACAACCAATGGCAGGATAAAGGCACCGGTTTTGAATATTCCAAGTACTTTCTCAGAGTACACCAACTGTCTGACCACGGAATACTTCAACCAGTGCGCTACGCTCCATGCAGCTAAGACTGCTGCTATGTCCCACAGTAAGAGCAGCGCTCCAACTCGCATGGATTTACGCCAAACAATAGCACTACCAAAAACCACCAATGTGCCTTTGATTACGAACGCAATATCACTAAAGAACGTCGCATTTCGGAAGTATTGAATATCGTTCTGTATCTTGGCTGGAAACAAAACCTCTTCGTAGTACTCTTCAGGATCTCTATCTCGAGGATACATCGTAGATTCATTTCGATATAGCACCTGGTTGGGCCCAAAAAGGCCAGGTTTATACTCCAAAATTTCTCGAGCCTGACCGAAAAACAGATGTCTAAACTTGAGCGATTCTGGGCGAGGGCCGACAAAAGACATCTCTCCGACAAGTATATTCCAGAGCTGAGGTAGCTCATCGAGTTTAGTGCGCTCGAGCAACCTGCCAATTTTTGTCATGCGAGAATCGAATTGTGTTGTAACTCCCAGCCCTTGAGAACCCCAGTCAGCAGGGAACTTTCGGAACTTGTTCATTAAAAACGTAGATCCACCCCTGCCTAGTCGCTCTTGTCGAAACAAAACCGGACCGGGGGACGTGATTTTTATCGCAAGCGCGATCAATCCAAAAACAGGGAGCAACGCCAGGCCAAGCACCAACGCCAACCCGACGTCAAAGGTTCGTTTTTGTAAACCCATAATTTTTTTATTCTTCCTACATTTTACTCTGGTTGAGCATGGTAAATTCCCTTACCACTACACGTCGTAAGCCGCCTCGGAGAAGGATCATGCGAACGCTTCTATTGGAGTCTCAAACAGTCAGCGCTGAAGGCGAAAATTAGCAGCCTAAGACAGTATTGTCTGTTGAACACATCCCACTTACGATAGAGGTGAGCAAATATCGCAATCAGACAGATTAAATCTGAAATAGGCGCTCAAAAACGCTATGCAAATCCACACGCAACGCCTAGTGCACATTTGCGATCAGTGTCGAGATTTTCCAAATAAGGCCAGTTCTGGAAAAATTCCCGCATTGAAAGGTCTATGGTGCTCACCACAATCGCCACACCACACGTATTTGCCTCGGACTGTAGACGCCAGCTACAAACGCACACCAGCCTTAGCAAACGTATTGCAGTTCTCAACACGCCCATTGCGCAGCCCTTCGGTAAACCATTCCTGACGTTGCTTGGAGCTGCCATGGGTATACATGCTTTCGTGGGGAGTGTGACCCGCTTTGCGAAGCAGTACGTCATCGCCAATTTGTGCAGCAGCATTGAGACCTTCTTCAAGATCACCAGTCTCAAGGAAATTTGTCCGTTTTTGGGTGTGATGCGCCCACACACCGGCATAACAATCTGCCTGTAATTCGGTGAGTACCGACAGTTTATTAGCCTGTGCTTTTGAGACTTGACGCTGTGTGCGCTGCACCTTCATTGAGGTGCCTTCGAGATTCTGAATATGATGGGCGACTTCGTGGCCGATGACGTAAGCCATGGCAAAGTCTCCGGGTGCACCCATTTTTTGTAGTTCACGGAAAAACGAGGTGTCGATGTAAACCTGTTTATCGCCAGGGCAATAGAACGGCCCGGCAGCGCTACTTTGGGTGCCGCATGCGGAGCGAACCGCACCTTCGAACATCACTAGTTTTGGTGGCTCGTAGGTAGCGCCGTAGCTTCGGAAAATTTCATTCCAGGTGTCTTCGGTATAACCAAGTACGGATGCCACAAACTGGCCCGCCTGATCGTCCTTTCTGGCGCTGGCGTCGTATTCCACGCCGCCACTTGTCGGGGCTAGCGCGCCACCGCCGGACGCACCACCAAGACCGCCGGTCATGTTAATCAGCTTCATCGGGTTAAAACCAAATACCAACGCGGCAATAACGATACCGATAGTCATCAGGCCGCCCATTTTCGAGCCGCCACCACGTCTTGCGACTGTGCCACCGCTACCGCCACGTCGATCTACTACGTTTCTGCTTTTTCGGCCCTGTTGCCAGCGCATATCTCAATTCTCCATGCCAATCTGATTCGGCAAAATTTTATTCACAGGGCATACTGCCCCAAAGGCCCAATATTGCCAAATAATCAGCTTGAATAACACTCGTGCAGATGCGGGGTAACGCCGGCAACCAGTCTGCGCGCCTGTCTGCAAAGCTGCAGTGATTGTAGTTACTCGGAGAGGTAAATATCGGCGAAATATGTAAACAGTCGTCAAGAAGTTACAGTTCGTCCTCAAGCCGTCAGTTTGCCGGCCAGGCCCGGAGAAAGGCTTTCGCAAACGGCTTTGAAGGACACCAGCCGGATTACTTACTCATCCCGCTGTCTAAATAAGCACCAATGCTGATTCGGCAATGCAAACACCTCGATCAGACACTCGACTGGATCGACAATTCGGAAAGAACTAACGCATTCGCGTGCTTTCGTCGCGCTTGAATTCACCGGCACGTTTTGCTGTGCCTACCGCCTCAGGCGATGTTGCCAGGGTATTTTGTGACATCCCGCAACATTGGGCACAAATTGTCTTTGCCGCAGTGACATCCCGGATCGTCCAGAATCCACCTGCCTCGGTACTCGGCACGGCGGGCTAGGCATACAACATTATTCTTTACAACTTTTAGCACCGGCAAAAAACTGGTAACGAGTTGCCGCACAACCTAAACGGTACTGTATCAACGAAAAATATTGAGTATCAGTTCACAACCATTTCGAATTTCGATGACTACTATTTATTTTAGAGCCGGCGGTACGGCTCTGCAGTGTTTCTCGAAGTAGTAATGCTCGCAGTAGAAGTAAAGCAGTACCAAAGTAGTGGTAGCAGTGGGATTCAGAGCTGCACCGCTGGTTCATTTTTTTTATTAGTGCTCATAGTCCGTGCTAGACGCGGGAGCCACACTAACTCCAGATCTTTTCATTCAAATCCCTCTACAACGGTTTGCCGGACTCTGGTTGTGCAGACGCCATTTAAAGCCATAGCTGGACTTGCAACAGATATCTCTTAGCAGGATACTTAATGAGTACCGGATAGGAGTCATTTCACCTGCATGGTTATTTCGCCCGAATCTTTACCGCGGATGAATCCACAACAATTCCTGGATTACGAGCACTCCCAGGAAATTCGGCACGAATTAGTCGATGGGTACCTGTATGGGATGGTTGGGGCAAGTGATCGGCATGAAGAAATAGCCCTCAACCTGGCTGCCGCTTTGCAACGCCATCTACGTAGTGGACCTTGCCGCGTTTACAAGGGTGATATGAAGCTTCGAGTCAGCGATGATTTCTACTATCCCGATGTGTTTGTTCGACGCAGTAAAGATCGCGGTGACCCTTACTTCAAGACAGATCCAGTCGTCATTGCCGAGGTTCTTTCCCCGAGCACACAGCGCTATGATCGTGGTGACAAACGCCAAGTGTACCTCGGACTGGATTCACTGCAGCAGTATGTCCTAATTTCACAAACCGACATCCATGTGGAAGTTGTTAAACGCAAAGGCATGGCCACTACAACGCTCGATTCAGAGCAGGATACTCTGGTTCTCGATAGCATTGATTTCTCTATGAAACTCTCAGAATTGTACCTATAGCCGGAAAACGGCAGTGATGGCAGCTTTAATCCGGCTTGCCTGCTACAACCCTAACTTCAACCAATTTAACCGGACCTCTCAGGCCGCTGAGGAAATGCCTCCGGGTTTAAACAGGGCCGCTGCCAAACGGTACTGTATCAACCAAACAAAAGTGGCTATCAAATCACAACCATTGCCAATTTCAAGGTCTAGTATTTACCTCAGAGCCAGCGGTACGGCTCTGCAGTGTCTCTCGAAGTAGTAATGCTCGCAGTAGAAGTAAAGCAGTACCAATGAAGTGGTAGCAGTGAGATTCAGAGCTGCACCGCTGGTTCATTTTTTATCATCAGAGCTTAGCCCCGCAGTAGCCGGGCTATACCCTCCATCCAGTGAAGGTACAAGTCGCCGAGCACTTCATTTTTCAGTCGTGAGCGTTGGATTGGCAAGCGCCTTCGCAACGTAGAGGAGATGCAAATTTTTCGTCTACCGGTATTTCAATCAGGGCAGTGTGACTCAAACGCCCCTGCCTGAATAGATGTTTAAATGGACGCATATTTTCCATTCGCCAGCTAAAATCTAAATCCTCCACCAAAAGATCACAGCATTGGCAAGGGACGCCAGCACACTCCATGTCATGCCGCCTTTACTCTTAGCATTGATTACCCTTGGCGCAGTTGTGACTGATATAAACCGGAAATTTCTACGCATTTGTTCATTCAAAGTGTTTATTATGTTGAGCCAACACTTACAAACAACGAAAGGCACAAATAGACCAAAGATCACGACCCTGGGCTGCGGCACAAATGCCGCATTTGCGACAATCCGGAGCCATAAGTGAAGTCAATTCCTGAACCAGACTACAACGCAATTTACAACGACCTTGAGCGACTACCGGAAAACGTCGTTGGGGAGATTATCGACGGCGAACTGCATGCCCACCCTCGTCCGTCTCCGCGTCATGCCCTCGCCGCTTCCGCAATTGGTGGCATGATCGGCAATCGTTACCATTGGGGTAGCGCATCAGGTGGTTGGTGGATCTTAGACGAGCCAGAGCTACGATTTGGTGACAATGTCGTGGTACCAGACATCGCTGGTTGGCGACGGCAGACCATGCCCGAATTACCGGCGTCAAATCAGTTCAAAATCCGGCCGGACTGGGTGTGTGAAGTGCTTTCAGCATCAACTGTCATGTTGGATCGCAATAGAAAACTGCCGCTCTATGTAAATGAGGGTGTCGGGCATGTCTGGCTGGTTGATCCAACACTACACGTTGTGGAAATCTATCAGCCGTCAATCAGCCATACAGATCCCATAATGACAATTGTCGGCAAGGTTGTTCTGAACGCTCCACCATTTGAGGACACCGGTATAGATCTGGGCCAGGTATTCGCGTGAGAGATTTATTGCGCAATAATTAAACATTCTGGTACGGAGACGCAACCGTATTCGCAAGGGGATACACCGCACTTGCAGACTGGCAACCGAACAATGAGAGTTTCATTTCAATCAGCGACGTTTGAGTACTGCACACCATGTTCCGTAATATCTGCTATCACAGGCTACAGTAGTTCAACCCTAAGCGTGCGCTTGTGTGATCAAGCGACGTCGTCAGCCGGCGATAACTGGCTCCACATCATGGAACTAAAAACCGCCAGTTCCGATCGTCTTGAAGACAACCCCCGATCTAAACCCACAAAGCCGATAGTTCAAACGGCATTGATTCAAATGGTCTCAACCCGATCACTTGATCATCCATTGCAGTCTGCACAAGCACCCAGTGAAGACTCTGCAGCTCAAATACCTCTACTAATTTCTCGATTGGGTCAACAATCCAGAAGTGACCAACCCCTTCACGGGCGTAGATGTCGCGCTTGATGCCGCGGTCGCGTTTGGCGGTAGCTGGCGAAATTACCTCGCAGACCCAATCTGGGCAAACGTCAAACCATGCAGTTTCGGGCAGTGTTGCCATGGTAGATTTGCGCCAACCAGCGATATCAGGTACGACGATATCGTCACCTAGATGACACTCTGGCTCGTACAGAATCCACCACTCAGCGTCCGAGTCGGACCGGCTGGCAAACCTGCTGAACAATAAAGCACCCACTGCCGATGCAGCTAGCGCATGTCGCGGTGCTGGGCGAGGATGCACTTCTAATTGCCCGGCGAGAATCTCACCCGTTACATTGTCAGGCAAATCGAAAAGATCAGCGTAAACAGCGTTCTTTTTTGCAAGGTCTACCATAAAGTTGCTCTATGCTAAGTTCGCACTTAATAGGCGTGTTGCCTACGCCCACTACGCACATAGTTCAAATGGTGTTGAATCTAAAGGGTACCAGCCCGATTACTTGCCTATCCACAATTGTCCGGGTAAGCACCCATTGTTGATTCTGCAATCCAAACACCCAAAGGAGGTCGCCTGGGTCGAAAATCCAGAAATGGCTCCTTCGTGCAAATAAATGTCGCGTTTGATTCCGCGGTCGCGTTTAGCGGTTGCCGGCGAAATCACTTCCCACACCCGATCCGGGCGAACATCAAACCAAGCGGCTTTGGGCAATGATTGCCGAGGTGACATTCAAGTTCGTCCAGGATCCACCAGCCTCCATCTTCACCGCCAGGCAATGTGTCAAAGCTACTTAGCAGTTTGGCACCAATAACTGAGGCTGCTCTAGCGTGCTTTGGTGCAGGACGAGGGTGAGTAAACAGTTCACCGCCTGGAATTTCCCCAACCAAATTTTCCGGAAGGTCGAAAAGATCCTGATAGGTTGCAACTTTTTTTGCGGACTTGACCATGCCTTACCTCTGTAGAGTTAAGCTAGCTTACTACATTATCTCAAACGACATTCAGCACTGGCAAAAGACGGAAACAAGTTGCCGGGCAACCTGAATGGTACTGTATCAACAAAAAATTTTGAGTATCAGTTCACAACCACTTTGAATTTCAAGGTCTACTCTATCACTCTGAGCCAGCGGTACGGCTCTGCAGTGTTTCTCGAAGTAGTAATGCTCGCAGTAGAAGTAAAGCAGTACCAATGAAGTGGTAGCAGTGAGATTCAGAGCTGCGCCGCTGGTTCGTTTTCAATGACCAAATCCACAAACCACCGACAAGCCACGCACCTCAGCTACGCTTCCATCTGATCTGACGACTATACTTAAATGAAGAGTGCTGCCATTAATGACTGATTTACATAAAACGTGCATAGGGGTGCAGTTGTGACTGCACCCTGTGCACGTCATGAGAACTCAACAATACTGCCGCCTCGCCCGCCAATTTATCATGCTCAGCTATACATAAGAGAACGTATCTTTTGATTTCTCGCGATTACGCCAAATCGCCGACCAGCCTCAATTCAACTATTTTAGCCATGTGCATAAAGTCCTTGTCTGTCGTTAGCAGTGAAAGATCGAATCTCAAACTGAGTTGCGCTATCAAACAATCCACCGTACCGATCTGAACACCTTTTGCACGGCAACGATTTCGAATATCCGCTGCATCAATGTAGTCGGATGTATCAGGAACCAGCATAGGAATAGACTCAAAGCGCTTTATAGTCAACTCAAAGGCTTTGGGCTTCCTGAAACCCTGCAGTAGCTCCTGCAGGATTACACCAGTGCTGTATATTTCTTCCCCCGAATCGATTGCTTTACCCAGCAATTCTACTTCCAGACAGGAGACTGGCGCATCTCGCCGCATGGCTAACGACCACACGCTGGTGTCAACCAACAAACTCACGATCGGGAACGATACTTTTTGTAGTCGTAATCACCATCCCATTCGAGCTGTCCAAACAATTCTTTCACCCGCGCTCGTTCACGCTTGGCTATAAACTCCAACAAAGCCTGCGTTACCGCTGCCTTCTTGGTTTTTTCGCCACTCACCTCCAGTGCTTTTTGTAGAAGTTCCGGATCGATTGATAAATTCGTTGCCATGTGTAAAAAGCTACACAACACTTCACACAAACGCAAGCTCGATTATTTTCAACTTATCCGGATAGCAAAGGCTTGTCAGAAAACCTATTCAAAATCTGCTCTTTTGCGCCGGCAACGGACGTCACCCAGCATGCTGAGGCAGGACGCGTGTGAATTACACCCTATAAATTCTCCACGTGACGTTCTGCAGATCGATTAAATCCTGACAGGTTAGACGCATAACATTAGCCCAAGCAGATAGAGCAATTGCCAAAAGACCCAAAAGAGTTTAGTGCTTCCTGAATGGTACTGTATCAACGAAAATTTTTGAGCATCAGATCACAACCATTTCGAATTTCGATGTCTACTATTTACCTCAGAGCCAGCGGTACGGCTCTGCAGTGTTTCTCGAAGTAGTAATGCTCGCAGTAGAAGTAAGCAGTACCAATGAAGTGGTAGCAGTGGGATTCAGAGCTGCGCCGCTGGTTCATTCTAAGTTTCTCATCCCAGAAACCAGTAATTAACTCGTCCCCCGGGACGTAACACGAGTAAGGACTCAGCACTCCCTGTTTCCTGACTCCCCGGCAACAACCCCACAAACTGCCGGCAATTTCCAGCCACCTACAAAGTTAAATTTTTGACAATATCGCAGCGAGCTGTTTTTCATCGTCTACACTTTCTTATCAAGGCTCAACGCGAGGTTGTGCGTTTCGGCCAGTAAACCGGTGCTATGTCACCGCGACCCAAACCCACAATAATAAAAGAGTGACGTTATGACCCTTAACCTCGGCCGCGTACGGAATCTGGCGGCAGCGGGCTTCGCTGCCTCGTGTCTTTTACTCAGCGCCTGTGACAGCGCTGTCTTTACCTGTCAGGTCGATTGCGATGCAAGCGATCTGCCTAACCTGATTGAAACTGCCACTGCGGCTGGCAATTTCACCACACTAATGGCGGCACTCGAGTCCAGCGGTTTGTCTCAGGTGCTTGCCGATGACACGCAAAGTTTTACGGTATTCGCCCCGACTGATGCGGCATTTGCGGCCTTCGGCGATGCTGAACTCATGGCACTTCAGGCTGACACTGAAGCACTGTCAGATACCCTGCTCTACCATGTTCTTCCAGGCAGTGTGAACGCTGAGACCGCAATCGGTCTGGCAGGCACTACTATCGCCATGCAGAACAACAAAGCTGCTGAGCTGACGCTCGATGGCGAAACTCTGATGATTAACAATGCCAACGTCACCACCATTGATGTCGCAGCGTCTAACGGAATTATCCATGTGATTGATGCGGTACTGGTTCCACCGGCTGAGACCATCCCGGTTAACCTGGTACAAACCGCAACTAACGCCGGTGATTTCACTACGCTTGTTTCTGCACTTCAAAGCAGCGGGCTTGATCAGGTACTGGCTGATGACTCACAGCAGTACACTGTTTTCGCACCAACTGATGCGGCTTTCGAAACGCTGGGCCAGGAAGCGATTGATGCCCTGCTTGCCGACTCTGCCGCTCTGCAAAGCACCCTGCTGTACCACGTGCTGCCAGGCGCGGTGAATGCCGAGACTGCCACCAGCCTCGCGGGCAACACCATCACCATGCAGGACGGTTCTTCTGCCGATCTGTCGCTTGACGGTGAAACACTGATGATCAACGATGCAAACATCACAGCAACTGATATCACTGCAACCAACGGTATTATCCACGTGATTGATGCTGTGCTTACGCCACCAAATACCGACACTACACCCGCCACCGAAGACATCGCTGCAACACTAGCCGGCAAAGCGGACTACAGCACACTGCTTGCAAACCTGCAGAGCTCCGGACTTGACGCTGCTCTTGCGGACAGTGCAAAGACCTACACTATCTTCGCACCGACTAACGCAGCATTCGAAGCTGCCAGCACAGAAATTCAGGCTGCACTGGCGGCTGATGCAAATGCACTTGAATCGGTACTTCTCGGCCATGTTCTGCCAGATTCGATTGTGCCGGCTGCAACTGCTCTAACGTTAAACAACACTGAAATCACCATGGCCAATGGTGCGATACGCACTATTACTGTGGCTGACAGCACCGTGATGATAGACGGCGCAACAGTAGTCGAGACTGACATTGAAGCCAGCAACGGTGTGATTCACGGTATCGACAGTGTTCTGCTTGACGCAACCGATGCTGCAGCAAACTAAGCATTAACTGTATTTAAGCGGTATAAAACCAAAAAGCTGGTGCAATTTGCACCAGCTTTTTTATGGAAACAAGCAATGTATAAGCTTCAGCTGTACCCGCTGTAGAGCAACTCCCCTTCTATTCCTGCACTTGCCCTTCTATCCGGCCACACCGGCCCCGCTTAGAAAAGCCAGTATTCCATTGGTTTTATCAAAGATACCGCGGTACAGCATTTCAGTAGCAACATAAAGCAATACCACCAGCCCAAGCCAGGATATCCACGGGTAACGTGTTAACAGTTTCATAATCATGGTTGCTGCAAACGCCATCAGCACAATCGCAAGTGCCAAACCAAACACCAGCTTGTTGGTATCGCCATCAGCAATGGCGGCGACAGCAAGTACGTTGTCGAGCGACATAGAAACATCGGCAATAGTTATCGCTATCAGAGCCTGCTTCAGTGTACGGCGTGGCTTGCCGGTGTACCCTGCCTCAGGGTCTTCTGCTGCCTCCAGTTCATGCAGCGCTTTTTCATCGGTGTGCGCTCGAATCTCTTTATATAAAGTCCAGCACACGTAGTACAGCAACAACGCACCCACCAGCAACAAACCAGGTATGCCCAGTAACTTGGTTGCGATGACTGCAAACACGACTCGCAATACAGCGGCGACTACCATCCCGTAGAAGATGGCTTTCTTGCGAAGCTCCGGAGCCAGACCGGCCGCGGCCATACCGATGATTAACGCGTTGTCTCCGGACAACACAATATCGGCAATGATAATGGAACCAAGATCAACAATATGTTCTAGCATTTACAATCGGTACTCGTGGCATTTGGCCGGAATTAAGTGAGTGCGATCAAGAGATCTCAACCGCTGATTAAGTCAGTCTATATTCTGCAAAGCCCGGGCTGTTATCACACGGGCAAAAATTTCGAACACTCATGTATTGGCGAAGCATGAAACTCGAAGACGGGTTCTGCCCGCTCGCAGACAGAACCGGTGTATCTTGTCAGCCCATCACCTTCGGTAGCCATAACACAAGCTGCGGGAAGATGAAGATCAGGATCAGACCGACCAGCTGCACCAGCATGAACTGCATCATACCCAGGTAGATGTCTTTCAAATCCCAGTTTGGCACCACGCCCTTCAAAAAATAAGCCGATAGGGCCACCGGTGGCGAAAGCCAGGCGGTTTGCAGATTTACCGCCACCAGAATACCGAACCAGACCATCAGATCGTAGCGTTCCAGTCCGTGTACCGAGAGTGCCTCAACTGTTGGCAGCAGGATTGGCACAACAATCAGCACAATCGGCACCCATTCGAGCGGCCACCCCAGTAGGAAGATCAGCCCCATCACCAGCAGCAGAATCAGATAAGGGGACATATCGAGACCAAGAAGCATTTCGGTCATCATCTTCGGTGTGCCAAGCGCACTGAATTCAGCACCGAAGAAGTTGGACGCCGCCACCAGGAACATAATCAGTACGGTAATTTCCAGCGCTTTTACCAGGCTGTCGAAGAAACTTGGAAAGGTAAATTTGCGATAACCGATCGATAGCAGAATCGCACCGAAGGCCCCCATCGCTGCAGCCTCGGCCGGAGTTGCGAAGCCCAGAAGGATAGATCCGAGTGCAAAGGAAATTAGAATGGTAGGCGGCATTAAGCCGGCGAAGAATTCATCCCAAAGCCC
>CAYZVB010000150.1:0-12663 GCA_964481315.1 uncultured Granulosicoccaceae bacterium | reverse complement strand
TGGTAAAGGAAAAAATGCCGCAGGCACCCGCAGGGCTATTCACCAGCGGCCAACCACAAACAAGCGTTTTCGTCAGTTTTGCGCTTTTCAAAAGTGACTCGTATTGCCATGGATGGCAACGAAAAAAGGCATGGATGCCAAGCCCCACACGGCCGAGCGCAGCGAGCAAACCGACCGCTACCCAACCCCATTTACATTCAAATAATAAGAATAAAGCGACGTAGTCCCGCAAATAAACAACCTGTTCAACTTGGCCCCGCCAAAACAAACATTAGCTACAAACTCCGGTATTAATATCTTGCCAAGCAACTTCCCCTCAGCACTTAAACAATGCACACCATCACCGGCTGAAGTCCAGATACGTCCATCACGATCAAGTCTGAACCCATCAAAGAACCCATTATCACAGTCGGCTATAACTTTTCCTTCAGACAGCGTGTCGTTATTCACCCCATGCTTACGAATATGAGCCGGCCCACCTTCCCGGTGTGTTCCACCGGTGTCGGCGATATACAAGTGTTTTTCGTCAGGTGAGAACGCAAGTCCATTCGGCTTGACGTAGTCACTGGCCACACAGGCAACAGCACCATTGTCCGGATCAATGCGATACACATGGCAGCCATCAAGTTCGCTTTCGGCTCTGTCGCCTTCATAGTCCATCATAATGCCGTAGGAAGGATCGGTGAACCAGATTGAACCGTCCGATTTAACGACAACATCGTTCGGTGAATTCAACCGTTTTCCCTGAAACTGATCGGCAAGTACCGTGATTGATCCATTGTGCTCTGTACGGGTAACTCTCCTTGCAAGGTGCTCACACGTAACAAGCCTTCCCTGCCGGTCGACCGTATTGCCGTTTGAGTTGTTAGAAGGCTGGCGGAATACAGATACTGACCCGTCGGTTTCGTCCCAGCGCAGCATGCGGTTATTTGGAATGTCAGACCATATCAGGTATCTGCCGGCAGCAAACCATGCAGGGCCTTCGCTCCAGCGCGCCCCGGTCCACAGGCGTTCGACTCGTGCATGACCGATCAGACAGTGATTAAAAGATGCATCGACGACTTCTATACCGGTTCCTTCAACAGCACCAAACATGGCTTACTCCGATTGTTCTTTAACGGGTGACGAGCTAAGCGAAGCCGGATTGTTAACGACCGACCCTTTTTCAGCAGGCTTTACCCCGGTACGGTACCGTTTAACACCCCAGCCCACAGGTGGTATGCGATTACCCGGGTGGTTTTCATCGGGGCCCCAGATTGCCTGATACGTATCAAGCGCCAGCCCTCGTCGTTGTAAGCCTGTCGAGACCACAATCATAATGCACCACCAGCCAATTGTAATCAGCCACATCCAGCGTGGCGCATTAACCAGCCAGTAGCCAAGTACAATGGCAGCTGCAGCGACGACCAGTGTGATGTAACCGAGCGACTTATGCAGTCGTTCAAATACGCGCCGGCGTCGGGTCATGCTGTAGTGATCGCCAAACAAACTGCCATCGGGTGCCGGTTCGGTAGGTCCGCCTTTACTGCCACGAAACGCTCCGAGTAAGCCCTGCACACAAACCAGTAACACCACACTATAACCAATTACCCCGTGCCAGCTGTTGCCGTCACCGGTATTGAGGTACATATAAGCTGTCGATACCAGCGTTGCGACCAGCACAATACTTTGCCCAATCCAGTGTGACCGCCACCAGAACTGACTGTCGAGACGCTCGGGCCAGCGCTGCCCCGGTAATACCTTGAAAAAGCGCGCAATAATAACAAACAAAGGGGCAGCAATACCCCATGCAATAAACATCACACGGGCATGCCAGATCTGACTGTCGGTTATCAGGTGTGCTCTGTCTGCATCCAGCGGAGCCAGGAGGTAGTCCCACATGTGCCGCTACCCCTTGACTGCTCCAGCCGTCATACCGGTGATGATCTGGCGGCTTGCAAACAGGGTAAAAATAATGGGTGGGATCGCCAGCAACATACCGGTTGCCATGATCACTCCCCACTCAACGTTAAACTCCGACATATTATTAACGATTAAGATCGGCACTGTTTTGGTGTCGCGATCAGACAGCGCAGAAGCCAGCAGATATTCATTCCATGCAATACGAAAGGTAAAAATTGCGGCAGCAGCCAGCCCGGGTTTTATTAACGGCAATACCACTTTGAAAAACACCTGGAACGGACCGGCACCATCCATACGCGCAGCCTCCTCCAGCTGGCGCGGTACCTGAACAATAAAGCTCTGTAGTATCCAGATAACAAACGGCAGGTTCATGGCGATGTAAATCAGTATGATGCCGCTGTGCGTACCGGCCAGACACACATCACCGCGCCCTCCGAAGGTATCCCTGATCCAGCTGCCGACCATATTGGTTTTATCGATACAAAATTCGTTGTTCCACAAACCGAATACAGGAACCAGCAACACCGCCGGAGGCACCATTCGAACCATTAACGTGGTGCCGGAAACGGTATCCCTGCCCATAAACCGAAACCGTACCAGCGCGTAGGCCGCCATACAGCCGATCACCAGCGTTAGCACAGTCGCGACCAGCGCAATGATCAGTGAGTTGATAAACGCACCGCCGAACTTCAAAGCACAGAAGTCGAGGTGATCGAGCTCATACGGCAATACGTCGCACAACGCGGTTTCGTAGTTTTGAATAGTCGGTAAAAAGAGCAGACCCGACGTACCCGAGATGATGTCGACATCGAGCTTGAAAGAGTTGATAAACATCAGTGCAATCGGCCCGACCGACATGATGATTAACATCACCAGCAAGGCATAGAACGCAGGGTGTTGCCGCTTTTCGTGGTTTTTCACCTGAGCTGCCATCAGACATCCTCCTCGGCAATTCTGCGCGCTCTGGCAGCACGAACTTCCAGCACCTTGTTGTAGACAAGCATTAGCACGGTTAGCAGCAGTAACAGCATCAGCAGATAATTCGACATGGCAGCAGCCACGCCGAGTTCACGGAATTCGGTGGCGGTACGGGAAATTCGCAGCGCCAGAATTTCGGTTGATAACCCGGGGCCGCCTTCGGTCATCACCAGTATGACTTCCAGCACTTTAAACGCATCGATCAGTCTGAGCAGACAGGTGACGATAAGCACCGGCATCATCAGTGGCAACTTGATATGAACAATCTGTTGCCAGCCGCTTGCACCATCGATACGTGCAGCCTCGAGTGCCGAACGCGGCAGTGACTGCAGGGCCGCCAGCGACAATATAAAAATAAACGGCGTCCACTGCCAAATGTCGGCAATCACAACAGACAACAACGCATGCTGACCAAGCCAGTCCACCGACCCAATCCCCAGACCTTCAAGTGAACGATTAAACACCCCGACGGTCGGGTGATACATGTAACGCCACATTAAACCGACCACCACCGGTGCGATCATCATTGGCAGAATAAACAGCGTTCGCAGCAGCGACATACCGCGCAGGTTACGGTCAAGCAGCAGCGCAAGACCAACACCAATAAACATTTCAATAGATACCACCGAAAACGCAAACTTCAGCGTGACCATCAGGCTTTCGTGAAAGTTTGGATCGTTCCAAAGCGTTACATAGTTGGAAAGACCGACAAACTCGGTTTCCTGCAACTGCTGGCTCGGGTCCCAGGAGCGGAAACTGCCGTACACCATGTATCCCAGTGGATAGATCAGTGCTATCGCCATGATAACCAGTGCTGGCATCAGGAAGATATATGGCGTAAGCCTGTTAACGGTGGAGTAACTCATGACGCAGTGGCTGCAGCGAATGTCCGGTTAGATAAAAAAATAATGTGTAGTTCGGGAGCCCGCCACAGGGCGGGCTCCAGTCACTGTTGTGACTACTTCCAGGTGTAGTAGCCCGCCTCGTCCATCACAGCCTTGGTACGTTCTGCAACACCATCAAGTGCTTCCTGAACATCAAGATCTTCAGTCAGTACTTTCGATAATGTGGTACCGAGGTCTGCATTGATCTTGCCCCAAACCGGGATAATTGGACGCCAGTCAGGGTCGGCGTGCTTCAGCGCTTCACCGAATGTTGCCATGTGTGGAAACTTGGCATTCACATCGGCGTCTTCGTGGGTAGAGAACCGTGAAGGGTTACCACCGGCCAGTGCCACCAGCTTGTCGCCCTTTTTCGATGTGAGCCACTGCATCAGAAGAAACGCTGCATCTTTGTTTTCAGCGTTTTTAGGAATGCCAATGCCAAAACCACCGGTCTGACTGCCACGGCGAGTACCCATCGGATGCATTGCCCAGCCGACTTTGCCAACCACCTTGGACTTGGAAGGATCATCAATCTGACCTGCCACTACGGTGGTATCGAGAAACATCGCAGTATCGCCGTTCAGGAATGAACCAAGCGCCTCACCAAAACCAAAGCTAGCCGCCCCTTTTGGACCGCAATCAACAATAGTTTTTAACGCATTGGCAGCCTGCACACCGGCTTCATTGTTGACGATAGGATTCCATTCGTCATCAAACACGCGCCCACCGAGTGGTGCGAGGTGCAGCAGGAATGCATGGCTTGCATGGTGACCAGAGGCCGCACGTGAGCTCAGGCCGCCCATACCGGGCTCAAGCTCAGGTATTTTGCACGCAATATCGAGCATTTGTTCATAGGTTTCCGGCACTTCAAGGCCGTGCTTTTCGAAGATATCTTTTCGATAGCCGAGGATTGACGTTTCAGAACCATACGGAATCCCGAACAGAGAACCGGTTTTACCTTCGAGGTAGCCTTTAGTGCCACCGGCAAACCCGATGTTATAAACGTAGCCGTCAATCAGGTCGTCTGCGTCGTACGACGGATCTGAAAGCTTTGGATTCATGAAATATCGTGCAAGATTTTCAAGCTGATCGGCATAGACATAATCAGCTTTGGAAAACACCACGTAAGCGATAAGATCGTAGTCGCCTTCGTCCTGCCCCAGCTCAAGGGTTTGACGTTCACGCATCTTCAGGTACGGCAGTTGATCAACCTCAACTTCGATACCGGTTTCTTTGGTGAACTCCGGTAATATCTTCATCACCGCGTTGTAGTGCGGGTGCGCCGGGAAGTTAACCACCAGCGTGGTACCTGCGTATTCGTCATACGGACCCGCCATTGCCTGACCGCCAATGCAGGCAGCTGTGGCCATGGCAAGGCCGAGCATCTTGAACCCGGATTTTAATTGTTTAAGCATGAAACTCCTCCAGTAGGATAGTTGGATTAACGACACCGGCTACACAAGCGCACGACCATTCGCCGGATCAAACAAATGTACATCTGATAATTTAACGCGGAACTTCAATCTTTCACCAAGTGCGATCGGTGTAGCAGACTTCAACTCGACCATCACTTTGGCACCGGCACAATCACCGATCAATACTGACTGTGCGCCGATATACTCTGAAACATTTACCTGCAACTCTATCGATTCGTTTGCCGCAGCGTTTTGATCGAAATGCAAGTCGGATGGTCTGATACCAAGCGTGATACCAGCCCCCCGGTAGCTGGCCAGGCGGGCCTCGGTGGCCTGATCACAGACTAACGAAAACCCTGCGCCTGCAAGCGTCAGATTTCCCGCTGAGCCGGAGATGTCGGCTTCGAGAAAGTTCATTGGCGGCGTACCGAGAAACCCTGCAACAAACTTGTTTGCAGGATATTTAAACAACTGTTCGGGAGTCCCCTGTTGTTGAATTTTTCCCCCGTGCATTACCACAATGCGATCGGCAAGCGTCATAGCTTCGATCTGATCATGGGTAACGTAAATCATGTTCTTACGCACTCTCTGGCGCATTACCGCAAGCTCGGCACGCATTTGTGTACGAAGTTTCGCATCGAGGTTCGACAACGGCTCGTCAAATAAAAATGTGGAACTGTCGCGGGTTAACGCCCGCCCCATCGCCACACGCTGCCGCTGCCCGCCGGAGAGTTCTGCAGGTTTGCGATGCAGGTATTCGGTTAAGCCCAGCATCTCAGCTACTTCCCCGACTTTTTGATTAATTTCTTTTTTTGGGCGTTTCTGTAATCGCAGAGCAAACGACATATTCTTTGCGACATTCATGTGCGGGTACAGCGCATAGTCCTGAAACACCATCGCCAGGTCACGCTCTTTGGGTTCCAAATGGCTGATCGGCCTGCCGTCGATAAATATTTCACCGGAAGTCACGGTCTCGAGCCCGGCTATCATTCTTAAGGTGGTGGACTTGCCACAGCCGGACGGCCCGACCAGCACGGTGAACTCTGCATCGGCCATTTCCAGATCAATGCCGTGAAGCACTTCAACGTTGCCATAGCGTTTTGTCAGTTGTTGCAGCTGAATAGAGGGCATCGGATCTTCAGTTCTTGTTAAAAGTCGCTAAAAACAAGCAATGTTACCGGTAACATTTATTTGTGAACATGATACTCCGCGGATTCAGAAGTGCAAGAAAAATATTCTGTCGGTGCTTTCCACGGCACCTTATTTAAGCTTACAGGCGAATAACCATGCCGTTCGTTACACCAGGTCAGGCAAGGTGCGGCGGCTAATTGCGCGTGCTTTCACGCCATAGCAGCCTGACATCCACTTCGGTGCGACGCGGGATGTCAGCCTGATCTTCTTCGCCACCGAGCAGGCGACGTATCAATGCACCGGTTTCCCGCCCGATACCGCGCGCGTCAACCTCTACCGTGGAAATAGCCGGTGTTGAAAATCGCGACACTTCAAAATTACCGAAACCGACAACAGCGATATCTTCCGGCACGCGAATATTCTGTAATTTAAGCGCAGACAACACACCAAAAGCGGGTGCATCTGACACACAGAAAATACAATCAATGTTACGCTTGAAGTGCTTTTTGAAATCCGATCCGATCTGAAAGCCATCTTCAATAGATATTGGCGGCTTACCGAACCGCACCATATTGTCCGGCGACAGTCCGGCCGCGGTCATGGCATCTTCAAAACCGGCGCGCCTTGCTGCACCGCGGGTCCAGGCATCCTGTGCCTCACTGATAAAAGCAATGTTGCGATAACCACGTGCAATTAACGCTTCGGTCATCAGACGTGCCGCTTTACGGTTGGAAAATCCAACGGTATATCCAATTGGCCTTGGCGGTGTTTCCCACTGCTCTATCACCGGAACATTGGCATTCTTAAGCAGTGTTACTGTGCGCCGAGAGTGACCGTCAAACGGCAGTACTATCACTTCCGGCCGGCGCTTTAACATGCTTTCGACCAGTTGTTCTTCACGTTTGGTGGAGTAGTCGGTGTGACCTAACAATATTTGCAAACCCACCGACTCGAGTTCGACATCAAGCGCCTGCACAGATTCGGCAAAGTGCAGGTTATTAAGTGACGGTACCAGAGTAGCAACAAAACCGGAACGCTTGGTAGACAGGGTGCCTGCCGACAAGTCAGGCGTGTAGTTCATTTTGCGCACAACTTTCATGATGCGCTCACGCGTGCCCGGAGACACACTGCCGTCGTCGCGCAACGCGCGCGATACAGTCATCCGCGACACGCCGGCTGCCTGCGCTACCTCTTCCATGGTGGTCTGTTTATTGGGTTTGTCGCGTTTGGGCAATGTGCTGCACTGTGACCCGGGTGACGCCTAGTATCTCACCACCGCCGCCGGTAATCGAGCACCTGTGGAAACCCCTCGTTGCAGCACGCTAAGGTGCACCGCCCCGGCGCTCTTAACCGGTGGTTTAGAAAACGCCGACGTCGAGCAGTTCTATTTGAAAAACACCGTCACGCCCGTCGTAGATGTACAGCCCCATCTCGGAAATCCGGCTGCTGTCGAAAGGTGGACCGGGCAGCGCGGTACCACGGAAGCGCGGCAGAAATTTTTCAAAGGCAATGTTTATGGTCTGTCGCTGACCGGCAACGGTACTAAATGGCGCCCAGTAACTTATCGCCCTGCCCGAATACTTTGCATCTGTCTGAAAATGCCAGTTATAGGTACGACCATCGCCAACCACCTGCAACTCAATGCCGGTGGCACTCGACAGATCAAACGACAGTGTTTCGGTTCGAATAGAACTGAAGCCACCGCCATTGGTGTTGGTATTCCCGCTAAACGACAGCCGGTCACTCTGAACGGCAAGTTCACCACTGCTGCGACCGCCCATCACAGTATCGTTTTGCACGTACCAGCTGAGGGTTAGAAAATGTTCCATAGCGGCCTTACCGGATGAAGGCGAAGAATGCCCGACTGACGCCAACAGTAACAAAGACGCCAAGCATACGCACACGCTGTGGATGGCCTTGAATGCCATAAAACGCTGTTTGCAGTGCCTACCCATGGCGTATCGCCATTGGATGATCGGGTTTTAGCTGCAACAGATCCCACAGATTGCCATACAGATCTTCAAAGACAGCGACGGTACCATAGTCCTGTTCTTTAGGTTCGCGATGGAACTTAATACCCAGCGCTGTCATACGGTTGTAGTCGCGCCAGAAATCATCTGTATTCAAAAACAGAAACACCCTGCCACCGGCCTGATTGCCAATGAAGTGTCGCTGCTCATCGCTGGAGGCCCTGGCCAGTAAGATGGTAACACCGCCAGAACCCGGCGGTGCAACCACCACCCAGCGCTTATTCTGTTCCGGCTGCCAGGTATCTTCCAGTAAGTCGAATTTAAGCTTGTTAACGTAGAAATCGATAGCCTCATCATAGTCGGCCACCACCAGTGCAATATGTACTATGTTTTGTCGCATAACGATCTGCTGTTAAATACCAGGGTTATTGCTGCGCTTTCGTTGCCCCGCCTGGGCGGTGGTAATGCTTTTTATATGATCTGTCAGTGCTTCCTGACGCTTCATTTCAGCAAGATCAAACGCCTTTGCCACCGGTTTGTCAGTTCCAAAATGACGATACTTATCCGCACCACGTACCAGCATTGCCGTGTCTTTATCGGATTTCAGCTGCTTAACATCAGTGGCCAGGTATTGAATATTTAGTCCTATCCGGCGGTCGCTGCTGCGGTTGGGCATTGAGGTGTGAATAGTCCACCCGTGATGCAGTGACGCCTGCCCCGGTTGCAAACACAGCGGTCTGGCAGTGCTTTCATCAACCGACGGTATAGTCTGGCCATTAAGCAGTACATTGGTGCTGTCCTGCGTGGTGATATGTTCACGCATACCATCCTTTTGACTACCCGGCAGCATATACATACAGCCGTTTTCTTCGGTGACTTCGGTCAGGGCAACCCATGCCGACACCTGTGCATCAGAGTTTAGCCCCCAGTAGGTTAGATCCTGATGCCAGCTAACGTGCGCATCACTGTGTGCTTCTTTTATAACAAACGTAGCGTTGTACAACAGAATATCCGGACCAATCAGCGCCTCCACCGCATCGAGCAGCGCCGGATGTGTGGCAAGCTGCAACGGAAACTGCATAAACGTGTACAGCTTGTACTGGTAATGCATGGCACCGTGTTGCTTTTCTATCGACTCCAGTGTCTCCCGATGTGTGCACGCTAGCTCAGGCTCAACAACATCAAGCGGAGAAAAGAATCCGTCTCTTTCGTATTGTGTAACCAGCGCACGGGACATCGGGTTTTCCTCAGGCAACCGTTAAACGGTGTTGGTACAAATGACGGTAGTGCGGCTGCATGCGTCGATTTACCCGCTGCACCCGTTCGGGTGCCTCACTGATGTTGATATACTTGCGTGGCTGTGCAGTAAGCCCGGTCGACTTTGCAAGATTCGCATGAAATGAACCGCCGTCCCACCAACTGTGTTCCGACGGGTCGCCACCCGGCTCCCACGTCAGCGCTTCTTCAATAAAGGGTATTTGTACTGCTTCGCAAAACGCACGGGTAACTGCATGCGGGTTTTCCAGCAGATCGTCACTGTCAATAACCGGCGGTGGCTTACCATTCAGCGCAGTGATCAGATCAAACAACGCGCGCTGCTCTGGAAACCCGACTTCCAGTTCATCGAAGTCCGGCCACTTATCGTACATTGAGGTAATGGTTTTGGCCGGGTCACGGATTAAAAACGCATGCGTAAAATGGCTGAGAAACTCGGCGGTCCAGATATGGTTAATGTAGTGAGGAAAGTCCTTAATAAATACATCACCCTGCGCTGCCCGCTGCTGAATGGTTTCCCATACACTTTCAATTGTGAGTCCGGCGGTAGTTTTTTCACCGGCAGTAAAGCGCGGCCACAGTGGGTCTTCGCCCTGATACCACGCCTCACCAAACGGCTCATGCATACAATGTAAATCACCGCGCTGGCGCATCATCCATTCAAACGCAGTAGAGGTCGAACGCGGGACGGCCCACAATGCAATTATTCTGTTCATACTGTGCTAGTGTACTGCAGCGAACTTAACAACTGTCCGTGATCAGTGAGTGGCGCAAGACCAAGTGTTTTATAGATGCGCCAGTACAAAGCCGTGTCGTGACCCACTACAGGCTTACCCAGTCTGGCTTCAAGCGCTTTAATATAATGCAGAGGGCGCTCTGCAAGTCCGTCAGACTCTCTGCGATAGTTTGACATTCCGTTAATCAGGTATGCATCAACCTGCGGTGCCTGACTGGCCGTGTAATCAAAAGACTTCCAGATCAAATCTTCGTCAAAACACCAAATGCAGTCATCAACCTGTTGCTGCGAGTCGAACCAGCCCTGATCGTAAAAGTTGCCGGCCCACACCACATCGAAGCCGGCCTCTTTCAGGAAACCGACAGTGCCGGTGTACCAGGTGTCACGGTGGTAACAGGCGTTGAGGGCAACCTTTTCAACATTCATTTCCCTGAGTGCTTCAACCATGGCATAACCTGCCATATGAAACGGTGTCTGGTATTTGTCACTCAGGTTTTCACAGTGAGTGCGAATGCCCTCAACCCCGAGACCCGATGCGTGAACCCAGTTGGAACCAACCTGACCACACACATCGACACCATTGTTGGCCATGCAGTGAACAAACTCTTCCAGTAACTCGAAGTTGTTTTTTCGCTGCGCAAGTTCATGCCGATAGTCCGGTACGTGCAACATGCGCCCGTGCACACCCACCGATGGCGGCGACATGCGCAGAAAGTCCGACGGTGCGGCATCAAAGTCGTGTGGCGGGCAGGTAAAACCGACCTGATAAGGAAACAGTTTTTTCTTCGGATCTGCCCAGTGTGCAGCTTTTTGATAATTTTCCATTGGCCGACTTTAGCCCGAAAAAAAACTGATGAACAGCACCGCTGCGTCGTCGTTTCGCCATGATGTGTCAATCTGCGCCAATCACCTCCGGATACACGGGCAGAGATTTCATTTCGCAGAAAGAACCACAAAGCAGTACACTATGCGGCCCGATTAAATTTGTACACTGATATGCCAGCTTATAACGCGTTCTACGGACAGTCCGGCGGCGTCACACCCGTCATTAACGCCTCTGCTGCAGGCGTCATTGATACCGCCCGCAAACACCCAGATAAAATCAAAAACGTGCTGGTCGGAGAAGACGGCATTGTTGGCGCACTAACCGAAAACCTGATCGACAGCAGCCTGGAAAGTGACGCAGACATCGCCGCGCTAAAGCACACACCGGCAGGTGCATTCGGGTCGTGCCGCTATAAACTGAAATCGCTTGACGAGCACCGCGCCGAATACGAGCGCCTGATCGAAGTATTCAAAGCCCACGACATTCGTTACTTTTTCTACAACGGCGGCGGTGACTCTCAGGACACAGCGCACAAAGTCTCACAGTTGTCCGAAACCATGGGCTACCCGATCACCTGCGTCGGTGTGCCGAAAACCATCGATAACGACCTGCCAATCACCGACTGCTCACCGGGCTTCGCATCAGTGGCGAAGTATGTTGCGGTGTCGATACTGGAAGCCTCGATGGACGTTGCGTCCATGAGCACCACCTCTACTAAAGTCTTCGTGATGGAAGTAATGGGTCGTCACGCCGGCTGGATTGCAGCCGCCTCGGGACTGGCATCTGACGAACGAGACTTTGGCCCAGACATCATCCTGTTTCCGGAAGTGGTATTTGATGAACAGGCATTTATCAGCAAGGTAAACAGCACTGTAGAACGCAAAGGCTATTGCAGCATTGTGGTATCAGAAGGCGTGAAGAATAAAGACGGCGTGTTTTTCTCCGACTCAGGCATAAAAGACGCCTTCGGACACGCGCAACTTGGCGGAGCCGCACCGGAAGTAGTAGAAGTAGTTAAGCGCTCCCTGTCTTTAAAGTGTCACTGGGCTGTATGTGATTACCTGCAACGTGCTGCACGACACATCGGCGCCAAAGCCGACGTCGAACATGCCTACGCACTCGGCAGCGCTGCCGTAGAAATGGCAGTAAACGGAGAAAACGCCGTCATGCCCACCATTGTCCGCACCGGCAACAACCCGTACAGCTGGAAGATTGGAAAAGCACAGCTCGCAGATGTAGCGAACGTAGAACAGATGATGCCTGCCGATTACATTAGTGATGATGGCTTCTCGATTACACCGGCATGTCGTGAATATCTGCAACCGCTTATAGAAGGAGAAGATTTCCCGCCGTATAAAAATGGACTGCCGGAGTATGTGAAGTTAAAGAAGCAGAAGGTGGCTAAGCTTACCGGGGTGGAGTTTGAGGTTTAGCTTTTTACTTGATGGTGTGTCGGGTCATACCACGCGCTAGCACGAGCTGCGACGAACGCCCTCCCCGGCGCTTAGACGCCGACCCTCCCACCGGAGGGTATAAACGTGCCGAG
>CAYZVB010000149.1:1834-12717 GCA_964481315.1 uncultured Granulosicoccaceae bacterium | reverse complement strand
GCATAAAACCGACAAAGCACTCACCCGGTGTAACCAGACCGGCAGTGTTGGGGCCGACAATCTGTACACCGCGCTCCTTTGCTTCAGCCATCATAAACATCACATCACGCACTGGAATATGTTCTGTCAGACAAACCAGCTTTTTACATCCGGCAGCCATGGCATCCTGTGCCGCGGCAAGCACACCCAGTGGCGGAATAAACAAAATAGACACATCGAAGTGCGTCCCTGACTGCATGGCATCAACAGCAGAGGCATAAACAGGCACATCGCAACATTCAGTACCGGCTTTCTTCGGATTAACACCACCGACTACGTTGGTGCCGTATTCCTGCATTTTACCGGTCCAGAAACTCCCCTGCTTTCCGGTAATCCCCTGCACTAACAGTGCTTCGCTTCCTCGAACAATCATGCGGCTGCTCCGGCTTTGATGGCTGCCTGTATCGCTTCGTCCATCGTTTCATAAGATTCCATACCAAGACGTTCTTTCAGCATTTGGCGTGCTTCAATCGAACCGGTACCGTGAATGGAGAAGAACACCGGAATATCAGGCTTAAGTTCCTGCCAGGCGTTTATCACACCTTCGGTCATTACATCGGTACGTGCAAACGCACCGCAGAAGTTCACGACCAGACTGGTGATTTTTTCATTACCCAGCATTAGCTTCAGCGCTTCAGTCGCCTTGGTATAAGCCTCGCCGCCTATTTCAAGGAAGTTAGCCGGGCTGCCCTGGTAATGAGTGATCACATCCATGGTGGTCATGGTCAGGCCGGCGCCATTGGCCAGCAAACCTACGCTGCCCCCCAGATCAATGTATTTGAGATCAAGTTCCTGCGCTGCGAGTTCACGGCCGGTGAGTTTTTCAGGAGTACCACTTTCGGCAAGTTGCTGCTGGCGCTTAATGGCAGAATCGTCGAGTGTAAACTTACAATCAAGTGCCATCAGACTGTTGTCATCGAGTACCGCGAGCGGGTTAATTTCCATTAGCTCGGCATCGTTGTCCGCATAAGCCTGATAAAGGTTTACCAGCAAAGCGGATAACTCTTCATGCAAAGCAGCGTCTACCAGTGGTGCGACCAGCGCTTTTGCATCGTCCGCTGACAACCCGTGCCGAACGTCTATTTCAAGCTGACGCAAACGGTCGGGTTGTGACACAGCAATTTCTTCGATGTCCATACCACCTTGATCAGAAAACATCAGCAGTGGCCCTTTGCTTTTGGCGTCGTTCAGAATGGCCGCGTAGAATTCATTGGCGATCGGTGCACGCTGTTCAACCAGCAACTTTTCAACGGTGTGCCCGGCGATATCCATACCGAGAATTTTCTCTGCCGCTGCTTTAGTTTCTGCAGCGGTATCGGCGGCAATAATGCCTCCGGCTTTACCACGCTTACCGGTTGGTACCTGCGCTTTAACCACTACCGCACCAAGCTTTTCTCCGGCCGCTGCCGTTTCTTCCGCGGTCACCGCTACTTCAGCACCGGGAATCCGGATTCCCGCCTTTGCCAGCAACGGCTTAGCTGCAAACTCTTCAAAATTCATATTATTTTTCTCGCTTTACGATGCGCTTACAGTTACTTACCGTACTTCTGCCAGTGCGCACCAAACAACGCTTCTTCGGACGGCTTGTCTTCAGGAATTTCTGTCGATAAATGCGTGATGTTAATAAAGTGGCTGTAGTTCAGATTTTCACTAATGCTATTACCGGCCCAGGTGCCGCACCCCATGCTTAAAGTGAACTCAAAACCATTGGTAAAACTGCCGCCATTGCCAAAAGTGTGCGCCTGATTCACCAGTACACGCACCACATTCAAGTCTTCAGCAAGCTCAGTCGCTTCAGCCTGGTTACCGGTGTGAATACCGACAGAGTGCCCCATACCGGCAAATTCCAGCAGTTGCTGCAAACGTGCCTTGGCACCCGCATAGTCTGCCGCTTTATAGACTGTCAGAACCAGTGACAGCTTTTCGTTCGACAGTGGATAGTCCTTGCCAACACCGGTTTCTTCCACCATAAAAAACTTTGCACTTCGGGCTTCTTCAGGCAGGCCGACAACCTCGGCGAACACACTGGCGTCCTTGGCAATAACATGGCGATTTAATTTACCATCCACCCAAAGCGTGTCTATCACTTTCTGACGTTCCTCGGCGTTACACATATAACCGCCCGCACGCTTCAGTGCCTCAATAGCATCGTCATAAACAGCATCGACAATAGTGACTGAGTTTTCCGACGAACAACTGGTCGAGTTATCGAATATTTTCGACGCACAGATTTTAGTTGCCGCATCGTCAAGGTTTGCAGATTCTGCAATCATCACCGCGACATTGCCGGCACCCACACCAATGGCCGGTGTTCCGCTTGAGTAAGCACGCTTCACGTTATTCTGCGAACCGGTTACTACCACCAGATCACAATGCTCCATCAGCGCCTGCGTCATGGCTTTGTTCACCGGGGGCGGCAGCATTTGCACCAAATCAGCGGGCAGGCCAATGTTGTTTAATTGATCGCGCATGTAGTTAACGGTCTTAAGCGTGGTTTGAAAACCGGCAGGCGACGCGGCAATGATCACAGCGTTGCGACCCTTAACCGCCATCATTGCTTTATTGACCGGTGTTGCGGCCGGATTGGTCGAAGGCGTTACCGCACCGACCACTCCCACGGGCTTCGCGTACTTAACCATGCCACCGCTTTCGTTGCGCTCGATAACACCAACGGTTTTGGCGCGCATCAAATCGCGCAAAGTACCGAAAGTTTTGCGGGTGTTCTTGGTGATCTTGCTGTCAACATTCCCCATACCGGTATCTTCAACCGCCAGTTCAGCAAGTTCTTTTGCACGACCGGGTTCATAGACGGCCCACGCCAGGGCGGTCACAGCCTCGTCAACTCTGGCCTGATCGGCGTTGGTCAGTGCGTCCATGGCAATGCGCCCGTTCTGCACAATTTCAGCGACTACGGTGTTCGGATCGATGTCTGACGACATGTTGTTTTCCTGCTCGAAAGTTAACCGGTCGATGATACCCGTGGCGGCCGAAAACGGCAACGCAGGGTCAATCAGAATGCGACCCCGCTATCTCACTGCAAGCGCAAAAACCGCCATTATTTCTGCGCTGTTACCGGCAGCAAATTCGGGCTGAGTGAACAGCTATTGAAGGAATGATCGCACCCCCATTCGACAACCCTAGCTGGCGATGACCTTCTCAAGGGAGTCTTTGAACCAGGCAACTTCGGCATCGGTATTAAAATAGTGCACCGACGCACGCACCACTTCAGTCAAATCGCGCTGTACAAAAGACACCAGACTCCCCGACCCGTCAGATACCGAGACGTTGATGCCGTGGCCCGACAAGCCGCTTTTGATTTGCGCAGGGCTTTTACCATCAACAGTAAACGTCACAATCCCGCCGCGGGCCAGCCCTTCATCAGTTATCGAGACCCGCTCAAGGGCAGAAATCTGCTCCCGCAGACGACTGGCAAGTGCACAGACTCTGCGTTGAATCGCCGGCATACCGAAAGACAACGCATAGTCGGTAGCCACACCCAGCGCCGCCTTGCCGGCAAAGTTTTGCTCCCAGTTTTCAAAGCGTTTGGCATCTTTGCGAATCACGTATTCGGTTGGTGACACCAGATCAGCGGCATGCTGATCCAGCATAGGCGGCTCGAGTTGTTCGATCAGTTCTTCACGGACATATAAAAAACCAGTGGCACGCGGACCGCGCAAATACTTGCGACCGGTACCGCACAACATATCGCAGCCAATTTTTTTCACATCGAGCGCTACCTGCCCTACCCCCTGACAGCTGTCGAGCAGAAACGGTATGCCTGCAGCGTTTGCCACCCTGCCAATCGCTGCAGCCGGATTAATTAAACAGCCTCCGGTTGGTATATGCGTCATCGAAATAAGTTTCACTTTGTCGTCGATCTGGTTTTCAAGTGCTCTTACATCGATCTGGCCGTGTGCATCATTTTCAATAAACTTAAGCTCGACACCATGACGTTTAACGCACTGGTTATAGGCGATCACATTGCTGCCATACTCGGCGATGGTGGTGAGTATTTTGTCACCCGGGTTAAAGCGAAAACTGTAGAAAGCCATGTCCCATGCACGGGTGGCATTTTCGATAAAAGCCACCTCACCCGTGTTGCAATTTAAAAGCGATGCTGTTGCCGTATAGAAGTTATCCAGTTGTTCAGCATTTCGCTCAGCGGTTTCGTAACCGCCAGTCATCTCTTCCTGATTCAAATATTCACGCAACGCATCTGCCACAGGCGCCGGCATGAGAGAAGAACCTGCATTATTAAAGTGCACTACGTCTTCACAGCCACGGGTATCGCTGCGGGCGCGGTCTATATCAAAATCATCTTTAATAGCGGGCATAGGTTATGGACACATTTGTTAGGTATTTACCGGCTAAGCGCTTTTCCGGCGTTCAACGCACTGATCATGTGACAGCCCGGCGCTGATGGTAAGCTGGCTGATCCCACAATTTTTGCTGCAGAATCTGTTCAAGTATAACGGCTGCGGCGGTTACATCGGAAGCGGTTACATATAACGGCGTAAAGCCAAAGCGAATAATATCCGGGGCGCGGAAATCACCAATCACCTGGCGATCAATGAGCGCCTGCATCACAGCATACCCGTGTTCACAATGAAACGATACCTGCGACCCGCGCTCACTGGCATCGCGTGGACTGGCCAGTGTTAATTCGGGGCAACGCGCCTCTACTTCTTTAATGAAAAGCTCACTCAGCTCCATCGATTTTTGTCGCACGTCAGACATGCTCACGTCTTCCCATATATCGAGTGCGGCGTCGAGTGCGGCCAGCGCCAGCACCGGTGGCGTCCCGACACGCATTCGCGAAATTGACGGTGCCGGACGGTAGTCGGGATCGAAGTCAAAAGGTGCATCATGACCAAGCCACCCTGAAAGCACCGGTAACGCAGTATCAATGTAACGCGGTGCTACATAGATAAATGCAGGAGCACCGGGGCCGCCATTCAAATATTTATAGGTACAACCGACGGCAAAGTCAGCGTCAGCTTCAGTCAGATCAACCGGTATCGCACCCGCAGAGTGGGCCAGATCCCAGACCGTGACTATCCCCTTGCCGTGCGCCTTACGGGTAATCTCCTGCATTGGAAAGATACGTCCGCTGCGGTAATCCACCTGTGTAAGCAACAATGCCGCGACCGACTCATCCAGGTTTGCTTCAATCTCTGCAGACTCAACCACCTTAAGCCGGTAGTCACCACCAAACGACTTTACCAGCCCCTGTGCCATGTAAAGATCGGTCGGAAAATTCCCCGAGTCGGACAATATCACCCGTCGATCAGGGTTTATCGCCACCGCAGCAGCCAGCGCCTGATAGACCTTTATCGAAAGCGTATCTCCCATAACGACAGTACCCGGGCCCGCCCCCAGCAGGCGGCCCAGACGATCACCAACCTGTTCCGGCTGTTGCATCCAGCCGCACTGGTTCCAGCCGCGAATCAGTTGTTGCCCCCATTCCTGCTGCATGACTTCTGCAACACGCTCTACCGCCTTCAACGGCAAAGGTCCAAGCGAGTTACCATCGAGGTAAATCAACCCGTCGGGCAAATGAAAACAACTTTTGGTTTGGGCAAAGTCAGTCATGGAGTCCGGCAATGGATATCGCAAAGGTGAGTGTATCGAGTGAGTCGGGTATTATATGAGTTTGCCGGGCACAACGTCAGTGACTTCATGTTTTGAATACGCTGACATCCACAGACCATACCCCGGCATGTACGAACAGGCGCATCTGATGAAGAAAGATCTCGTTAACCTGCTGGCTCCAACCGGTGTCCTGCGTGCCGGTTTGAATTTATCAAACTTCCTGCTGATTACCGGTACCACCGACAGTGGCGAGCCGGACGGCGTATCACCAGACCTCGCACGTGCTATTGCTGCCGACCTGGGAGTTGACGCTGTGATGGTTCCTTTTAAGGGCCCGGGAGACGTCGCCGATGCCGTTGCAGAAAACCTGTGGGATATCGGCAATATTGCCGCAGAACCCGAACGTGCAAAAACCATTACTTTCAGCCAGGCCTACTGCGAGATACAGGCAACCTATCTGCTGCCCGCAGGCAGCAGTATCAAATCGATTGAAGAAGTCGACACGCCGGGCACCCGCATTGCGGTTAAAGAACGCGCCGCCTACGACTTGTGGCTAACCGACAATTTAAAAAACGCCGAACTGGTTCGTGCGCCATCAATCGATGAATCATTCGAGTATTTCAGAGATCAAAAACTCGACGTATTGGCCGGCCTGCGCCCTGCACTGCTAAAGCAACAACAGAGCATGCCGGGTTCAACCATCATGGAACAGAGCTTTACAGCGGTTCAGCAATCAGTGGGCTGCAAACCGGGCAACCCTGAAGTCGCGGAATACCTGAATGGATTTGTTAGAGAGGCGATCAGCAGCGGATTAATCCAGCAGCTTATCGACAAACACGGTGTTACCGGCAGACTTTCAGTGGCACCGTTAGCCGGCAATTCTTAAACGTGAGTTAACGCGTTTTCACGGAAGCTTAATACGATGAATTCGGCGCGATGTCTTCATTGATCTCGTCGAACACCTCATCGGGATCAACATCATTGTGCAGCAGTATTTCACGCACCGCGTCTATATGCGCAAGCACCGTGTCGACACGATCGCCGTATTCAAAACTGTTAACATCCATTGCGTTTGGCATGTAGGAAAACGCTATTTTCAATGCCTGCAATGAGTCGTCGTCCAGTTTGGCGGCCATGGTAAATCCTCAAAATTAGGTAACTATTGGCAGAGCGGTGCTCTGCAACGACTGACAAAAGTGCTATACAAAAGGTCGTCGGATCGATCAAAAGCTGATCACTCAGAGCGCAAGTTTAGTCTTCAGATTGTGATTGGACAACTCAACATCAGTCTATATCACCAACCAGCGCGACGGCACTGGCAATATCCGGCGCGCCCATTTTACTCACACAACAATGCCCGCACACTGACGCATGCGAGCGCACCATATCCAGTACTTCATCAAGTGAAAGCGGTGGCAGTGAATTCAGGAAATTTTCGGCACCGGAGTTATTCAACTGAAAACTGTTACCTGAAGAATCCACCAGACGGTCATCAGGCAGATACCGTTTTTCGGCATAGTGCGACCACCACTCTGCTTCGGTGGCGATAAACTCAAGCTCATCACAGTGGCCATGCCGGATAAATGCAGGCCACGTGACACTGCCAGCGGTTATTTCTGTCAAAGCTTTTCTATAACCAGCTGACCGACAAAGGGTTCACCGTTGATAAACGGAGAGTCATCCGGGAAGCTCGTCAACAAGGTAACTGGGTCCCGAACTTCTGTATCAATGTTACCCGAGGTATAGCGTGTGCCACTGTCGGTACCGGAATCGTAAACTGCAAGATCAACGGTCAGTGTATCGACAAACGCACCATTCTGAAGCAGCGACAGGTTATGAACGCCAACAAACCAGTCGGGGCTGGGCGCGACCATACTCACCAGTGTTATCTGCGGGTAATCGGTGGTGACTTCAAACTCAACACTCACAGTCCCCGGTGATGTGGGAATGCCGCCACCCGAAACAGCAAGGCTTGCGTAACCGTTTGCAATAGCTGTGTTCACTTCGTCAAGCAGCAGATTAGTGCCACCGGTCTCTGCCATTTGCTCAATGCCATCAGTTGCCGGCTGCCCGCTGGTCCAGAACTCGACCTGCTCGTTATGTACGGCGCCCACTAGCGGCGAGAAATGCGGGTCACCCGGAAACTGTAACGGGTGCGTTTCCGCACTCCAGGTAGCGTTAAAGGTTACCCGGTAGCTGGCACTGCCGGCGTCCGCAACACCGTTGTTCTGATCATCGGTGGTGTCATTATCCGTGCCGGTGTCGGTGTCGGGCGTCTGACTGTTATTATCTGTGGGTGTGCCGGTGTTATCGGTTCCGTCTGTGGAATTATCCTGCCCGGACTCCATGACTGCGACACCATCTAAACCGGAACATGCGGAAAGCGCCACACCAAGTACCATTACCAGCGGAAGAAGTTTCATCCTCATCTCTATTTATTTGAAAACAAAATAGCGCGGGCGGTTAAACCCCGATTAACGGTTTGATCACCTGACAGCCGATTTGGTTCATCGCGTTTTGTAACGCTGCAAACTGAGTCTCATCGTGGTACACGCCAACAATAGCACCACCGGAGCCCGCATACTTGGCGGCAACGCCCACGTTGCGGGCTACCTGGACCATCTCAACATGTTGCGAGTTTAGCCTGCAAAACGACTGTCTGCAGTCGAAGTTGGCATCGAGTAAGGCCGCCAGCAATTGCCGGTCATTTGCCTGTAGCGCGTCGCGGGCCTGGTCGGTCAGTTCAGCAAAACGCTTCATGGCGGCAACCACCTGAGGGTCACCGGAATCGAAGCGCGCGCGCAAGTCATTATGAAACACTTCTGTCGGCTCACTTGATGCGGGCCGCCAGGCCAGATACGCGCGGGGTAATAATTCGGGATTTAGCGGTTCATAATAACCACACTGATACCCGGCGACGTTTTCCATCCGGCTGAAATCCATCGAAACCAGCCCTTCATAAACCTGCACAACTCTATCCTGCAAACCACCGCCGATACCCAGCTCACTGGTTTCTGCCGACAGTGCGATGGTTGGCTGAATTCTTTTATCGATAGTGACACCGTAAAATTCCATCAGACATCGCAGCGTCGCAATAATAATCGCGCTTGAACCGGCCATGCCAACCTGTTGTGGAATATTGGTGCTGTATTCAAGCGAAAAGTTTTTATCCACCAGTTGTATATTGTTTTTCTGGCAGTAATCGACAAACACCTTGATGGTGGCTTTTAACAGACGTATACCACCATAGTACCCGTGACTGGTGACACTGTGATGCAATGCGGCCGGACTATCAAAGCGATTGTTGTCTGAATCACCTGCAATCAGTTGCAGTGTTTCCGATTCATGCAGCTTCACTTCGGCATAGAAATCTCTAACTGTAAACGCAATGGTTTTACCGTTGTACCCATCAGAAGGGTTACCGATTAAACCGGCACGTGCAAAGGCTCTTTTAACAATTACCATTATTTCGCCATGCCGTACTGTGCGGCCAGGGATGCACCCAGGGATTCACTGAGCGATGCGCCAAACTCATCATCACGCAATGCATACTCAAGCACTGCCGTATAGTACGATTCGAAATTACCGATGTCGTAGCGTTTTTCATCTGCAGTCAACGGCACGCCCAGAATGGTTGCACCATCCTTCAGCCACGCCTGCAACGCGTCGGTAAGCTGAATTTCACCACCTGCGCCGGGTGCAGTATTTTCAAGATAACGGAACAAATCGGGTTTGCACAGGTAACGTGCTGCAATGGCATAGCGGCTTGGTGCTAACGCCTGCGGCGGCTTTTCAACCAGACCGGCCAACCTGAAAAACTCATCTGTGGCGGTAAAGCCGGCCTCGGGTTTCGCCACACCATAGCGGCTGACACGATCAACTGGCACTTCATGAAAGGCAATCGCAGCATCGGCATTTTCTAATATGCAAAGGCGGCGCATGCGCTCACACAGCGATTCAGCTGACAAATTTCTTTTAATAACCGCATCGCCAAGCGCTATGTAAAACGGCTGCTCTGCTACTGCCTCACGGGCACACAACACAGCATGCCCTAACCCTTTTTGCTGTGACTGATTAACAAACCGCACAGCATTATGGTTGTCTCTGGTAGCTTCAAAATACTCTTTTATTGCAGCCTTTCTTTCACTGGTTACCAGCACCGATGTATCGACAGCGGCCTGCTGCAGCTCATCAATCACATGTTGCAACACCGGTGTACGACCCAGCGGCAGCAGTTCCTTCGGTATGCCGTGAGTCAGTGGCAACAGCCGCGTCCCAAGCCCTGCCACTGGCACCACAGCACAGCGTACATTTTCAAACATCAGTGGCCCGCCCGCATATCGTCAATCACCTGCCGGTAACCGGCGCGAAAATCCGGGTATTTAAACTGGTAACCTGAGTCGAGCAGGCGTTTATTGCTGCAGCGTTTGCTGCCGGCAATGCGTTTTCCACCCGGCACAGGCTCGGTACTATCGAAAGTTAAACCGAGAGTTTCAGCAATACAAGCTTCAACATCGGCACTGGTGGCAGGTCGTGAATCAGAGGCGAGATAAACAGGTTCCAGACTTTCAGTTTCAGCAAGCATCACAAGATGCGCCAGAGCACCAGCACAGTCTTCTATGTGAATGCGATTGGTAAAGACTTCGGGTTTGGCAGGCGTCGCCTGACCCGCCGCAACCCGGTTAATCATTCTTAGTCGCCCGGGTCCGTATATACCGCTGTAGCGCACGCAGGTACCATCACTGCGGGCACGTACCAACTGCTCCCCTTCCAGAACCAGCTGTCCGTTAAAGCGTGTTGGTACTGTGGGTGAGTTTTCGTCAACCCACTCACTTTCGTTCTGGTGATACACACCGGTAGAAGAAACATAGAAACACCGCTTCAACGAACGCTTACCCAGCGCGTTTAGCGTGTTTTTTAACCCGGTCACATACGCTTCCCGGTACGCCTGCTCGTCAAATGAGGCGGCGGCAAGTGAATAGATGAGTACGTCAATGTTTACAGCGTTGCTGGCGTCGGGGTTCAGAAACTCAAGCGATTCGGGCGCTAATACATCCGCTTCAACCGGCACCAGCCATTGCGGTAATGCTGCGGTATTGCGCCGTACACCGAGCACCCGGTGCCCGGCATCAGTGAGAATTTTTGCGCAGCGGATGCCAACATCACCACAGCCGACGATAACAATGTTCAAGGAAGTTTCCAGCTAAGACAATCGCTCCATCTTATCCGGAAAACGCCAAAAGGCAATGCAC
>CAYZVB010000149.1:0-1824 GCA_964481315.1 uncultured Granulosicoccaceae bacterium | reverse complement strand
GCAATGCACCTTGACTGCGGCATGATTGCCGCATGGCAGTGGCAGCAACTTCTGCGCACTGCCCGCGTGCGACGGGGTTTAGTTAGGCCAGATCGTTTTGAATATGCTCGATCAGCTTGTCGACATTAACCCGAAAATGGTTGAACACCACGGTGCCCTGCGGATCAATCACGATAAGCCAGGGCGTGCCGCCGGTACGATACAGCTTCATGGTTTGTGAACGATGATCGCCATCGGGGTCGTCGCGGTTACCGGGGTCGTGCCCCATGGTAATGGGCAGATCATAACGCTTCTGCAGCTTGCGGACGTCCGCCTGCGTGTTGGAGCCAAAGCCCTCAAACACCGTTTGGATGCCGGCAATTGCCACTCCCGGGTGATCATGGAAAGCCGCAGAGAATTTTTGCAGTGCCGGAAAACCACTCGAGTGACAGCCGGGACACCAGTTTTGGAAGCATTTCAGAAATACCCACTTGCCACGATTATCTACCACTGAAAAATCCGTACTTTCACCGTTTTTATCAATCCAGTAGTCGAGCTCGATTTCCGGCGCGTCATAGCCTTCGATACCGTAGTCGTGCCCACCCTGTGCGCGAAGCTTGCCGGCGCCAAGCGCTGCCAGCACACCTGCGCCGGCGATCATCATTTTTCGTCGGCCCGTGTCAATCGCTACGGGCCGGCCTGCATATGTTGGGTTATTCACTCAGCGTACCTCTGATTATCTAGTTCATTGGAGCCATATCGGGCAAAAAGATTCAATCAGGCTGCGAATACGATTTAAAAATCTGAACGTCTGCAACACCGGCGCGAATTGCCCTTATTAACGGCAACGATTCATGTCAGCCTTTGATTGCTATAATCGATCGCAAATCCACATTATTTTCTACCGGTGCAATTGTGAGCAAAATCAAGGTCTCCAAACCACTCGTCATCCTCCATGGCGATGAAATGGCACAGATCGCCTTTGAGATCATTCTCAAAAAATTCGTCACCGACCCGCTCGATATTGAACTGGTCGAAATTGACCTCACAGCAGAAAACCGCCTGCTCACTAACGGCGGCGCAGTAAGCGATGCCATCGATGCACTGAAAAAATACGGCATTGGTATCAAGAACGCCGGTATGACAGTCAACCGCGATCAACTCGATGAACTGCTCGCCAAACATCCGAAAATGAAAGAAGAAGAGCTTGACCGGCTGGCCATCAAATCGCCTAACGGTTCAATTCGCAAAGGCATCGGCGGCAACATCACCCGTGAAGACATCAAATTCCGCAACATTGAAGTCGTCAAGCCGGACTGGATCAACCGCGATGTTGTGGTAGACACCATGGACACCGGCGGTATTAAAGACAGTTTCAATCAACTATCAAAAGCTTCCGGCGTCGCCAAACTGGTCTTCGTCGGCAGCAGCGGTGACCCGCAGGAACTGCATCGACGCACGCTGTATAAAGGCGACCCGTGGTTGCTGGCCACTAACGACATGGACAGTGTTCGCTCGTGGGCACATAAATTTTTCCAACGCGCCATTGAAGAAAAACGCGACATCTACCTGGGCCTGAAAGATACCGTCATTCCCGGCTACGACGGTGTGATGCGTGAAGCTATCGAAGACATCTACGAACAGGACTACCAGCAGGTCGTCAAAGAACAGGGCCTGAACTATCACTACGAACTGATCGACGCCCAGGCCGCCCGCATGGTAGCAACCCCGCCGGGCCGTGCATTGTGGGGTGTGCCCGACAACACCTCCGGCCGCAAGCTGTACAAGCTGGTTAACTGCCTGAAAGAATTCGGCATGCCTACACGTAAGTACCATGTATCAATC
>CAYZVB010000148.1:0-12920 GCA_964481315.1 uncultured Granulosicoccaceae bacterium | reverse complement strand
GATGACTGCAACAGCTGAGCGGCATCAATTGCACCAGGGAATGCAGCGTTGGCCGCAGAAAGATCAACCGTTAGTCCTTCCATACCGGCTTTTTTCAACAACGCTTTAGCCTGCTCCGGATCGTACTCGGTTTGAGCAAGATCTTTGTGCCAGTACTGGTTGGCCGGACCGATTGGATGATCGTTGGCAACCGCACCATGGCCCTGCAGGATTTTATCGACCATTTCCTGACGATTAAACGCGAGCTTCAGAGCTTTTCGAACATCGGCATTATCGTAGGGGGAATTTTGTGTGAGCATTGGGAAGGTAAAATGCTGATTACCCGTCACTTCGAAAATCTTGATGTTCGGGTTGCGCTTCATCAGCACTTCAGTTTTGAAGTCAACACGGTTAATGGCGTCGACCTGCCCGGTCATCAGAGCGTTCATTCTGGCACTGGCATCGTTGATCGCGATCTGTTCGATGCTGTCAAAGTAACAGGCGTCAGACTTGTAGTGGCCATCGTACTTTTTCACAATGGTACGAACACCCGGATCGTGGTTTTCAACCATATACCCACCGGTACCAATACCGTTGGCGATGGACCCTTCAATGTCATCCGCCGGGTGAATAACAATATGATAATCAGACATCAGGAACGGGAAGTCAGCGTTGCCGGCAGCCAGCACCATCTGCACCTGATGATCATTCATCTTTTTCATTTCAACAATCGATGAAACGATCGGCTTGGCCGCAGATTTGGCATCTTCTGCGGTGTGCAGATTAAGTGATGCGATTACATCGTCGGCGTTAAACGGCTTACCGTTGTGGAATGTAACGCCTTTGCGCAGGTTGAATGTCCAGGTTTTTGCATCGGCGCTTGGCTCCCAGCTTTCTGCCAGCTCGCCTTTCAACTGACCGTCTGCACCCACTTCGGTCAGGCAATCGAAAACTGTACCGTGGCCCATCATGATCATGAAACTATCGGAGTGGGTACGGCCATCCCAGCTATCGGACGTATTTGCACCCGCAATACCTAAACGCAGTGTGCCACCGTGTTTCGGTGCAGCATACGAAGGTAATGCAATACCACCGGTCGCAGCGGTAACACCCGCAGCAACCCCGGCTTTAATAAAACCGCGGCGATCAAGCTCTAAAGACATATTTGCTATCCTCTGGTTGAAATTGAAGTGGTATTGAAAGTTAATTGCGTACGCAAACAGGTTACCCGTAGCACGCAGTTAAATTTCAACGCCAAGTGTTAGACGCAGGTCTGAACTGCTGCCGGTGAAATGCGGCACAGTGTTCAGGCCGTGAGCCCTGATATGTATCCGGCAATGGAGCGGGGAATCGGTTGTTCCCGGCTACTGTCGTAAACATACGTTTAATCAATCCTTTGATGTGTGAACTTCCGTAAGTTATAAATTGACTGTTCTAGTGGCATCTCAGTTCATTCTAGCCAGTGCTGCGTCGCCGATGTTTTCAACACCGCGCTCGGCCAGCAACCGTGTCAGCCAGTCCGGATCCATTTCAGGTACAGAACTTAGTAAAAGATCAGTGTAAGGATGGTGCGGTGGAGTGAACATTTCATCCTTTGGACCCGACTCCACAACGTTGCCTTCTTTCATCACCACGACTTCATCAGCAATTGCCCGCACCGTTGCGAGGTCGTGGGTGATAAACATATAAGCAATGCCAAGTTCGTCCTGCAGTTTAGCCAGTAACCTTAAAATACCTTCCGCCACCAGCTGATCGAGCGCCGATGTTACTTCATCGCAAATAATAAACTCCGGATCAGCCGCCAGCGCTCTCGCTATGCCAACACGTTGTTTCTGCCCGCCGGAAAGTTCAGTGGGTAACCGCTGCATGTACTGGTCGGGCTCAAGTTCAATTTGCTCCAGCAGTTGCGCCACACGCTGATCACGTTCGCGCCCCTTTAAACCAAGATAAAACTCGACCGGCCGGCCAATGATATCTTTAATACGAACGCGAGGGTTCAGCGCTGTATCCGCCATCTGGTAGATCATCTGAACCTTGCGCAGTTGTTCTTTGCTGCGTTTTTTATAACTGGACGGCAGCGGCTCACCGTTAAAACTTACATCGCCGTTTTTTGGAGGTAACAAACCCATAATACAGCGCGCAACCGTCGACTTACCTGAACCGGACTCACCCACCACAGCGACTGTTCGACCTTTATGAATATCAAAGCTCACGTTATGCAGTACGTTTTCGGATCGCCCGTAGGCTGCGGTAACGTTGTTCACACTCACTACCGGCACACTGCCATCGTCAACCGGTGGCTTGGCCGGTCGCTGAAAGCTGCGAACCGCCCACAGTGAACGCGTGTAGTCTTCGCGCGGGTTCGCAAGCATGGTTCGGGTATCGGCCTGCTCGACTTCATCACCGCGTAACAGCACTTTAATGTCATCTGCCATTTGCGCCACAACCGCGAGATCGTGAGTAATATAGATGGCCGCTGTACCAAATTGTTCGACGATATCCCGAATTGCTGCCAGCACTTCGATTTGTGTGGTCACATCGAGCGCAGTCGTGGGCTCATCAAAAATTATTAAGTCAGGCCGGCACGACATGGCCATTGCCGTCATTGCACGCTGCAGCTGACCTCCAGATACCTGATGCGGATAACGAAATCCGATCTGGTCCGGATCGGGCAGTCTGAGTTTGCGGTAAAGCTCAATGCCATCGGCCTGGCTTTCGCTACGCGACATTACGCCGTGATACACCGGCGCTTCGGTATGCTGGTTGACTATTTTGTGTGCCGGGTTAAACGAAGCGGCCGCAGACTGCGCGACATAGGCAATACGTTTACCCAGAAGCGCGCGACGCTGCGTACGGGTCATAGCCAGCAGGTCCATGCCGTCGAACTCAACACTGCCACCACTGATACGGCAACCGTCGCGGGTAAACCCCATTGCTGCAAGACCGAGAGTGGATTTACCTGCGCCGCTTTCTCCAATTAGCCCGAGCACTCGTCCACGCTGCAGGTCGAGATTAACGCCGTTAATTATTGGCAACCACTGTTCGTCTGCCCTGCCCTCGATGTGCAAGTCGCGAATGCGGACCAGTGTGTCACCACTCATAAACTTAGTCTCACTCTTTAAGGCCCGACGAGTTCTGCAGCATCCAGTCGACGACGAAATTGACCGCAACCGTCAGCAACGCAATGGCACCGGCTGCCATTAACGGCAGAGATGCGGTCAGTGGATCGTAGGCGGCAAAGTTAATGAACTGTGATAAGTCACGCACCATTGTGCCCCAGTCCGCCAGTGGCGGCTGAATGCCTATCCCAAGGAAGCTCAGCGAGGCGATAGTTAAGAACACAAAGCAGAATCGCAACCCGAACTCCGCCAGTAACGGCGAAAATGCATTAGGCAGAATTTCACGAAACACAATATGAAGCAGTGTTTCGCCGCGAACTCTGGCCGCTTCAATGTAGTCCATGACCACAATGTTCAGCCCAACAGCTCTGGCCAGCCGGAACACTCTGGTTGAGTCGAGCACGGCAATAATCACAATCATGAACCACGTCAGTGAAATACCGGAACGGTACGACCACTCAGACGCAATGGTCATTAGCAGCAGTGCGAAAATCAGCTGAGGAATTGCCATCAGAACGTCTATCGCACGCGACAGACCCTGATCGACCCAGCCACCGAGTGTGGCCGCAAGAAAGCCCAGCGTCACTCCAATAAGAAACGACAATACCGTGGTGAGAAAAGCAATTCCAACGGTATTTCTGGCGCCGTAAATTAATCGCGAAAGTATATCGCGGCCAATTTGATCGGTACCAAGAAAGTGATTCGGATCACCACCCAACTCCGGATCACCACCGGGCAGTACATTAATGTTTGCGAAGATCTGCGCTTCACCGTAAGGAGCAATCCACGGTGCACCGATAGAAACGATCACATACGCAAGAATAATCATTAATCCAAACGACGCCGTCAGCGGTGCCTGGCGCATTGGTTTGGCGATAGCCTTAGGCATGGTGCGTCGGAGCAACTCGCGAAAAACCCATGAAGCCACCGTTGCTACCAGCAGTACAACACCCGCCCAGAAGAGATTTCTAATCCAGCGTTTCTGCTGCAGCGCTTCAGTCAGCCCTTCAATGCCACCACTCATAAACGGGGGCACAATGAGACTCATCAGCCACAGCACACCGCCGATTAAAAGTGCACGCCAGAGTGCTAGGCCCATTTGCTGTCCACGGTGTTCATTTAGGATGCCTCAATCTCGGGTTGGAAATAATAGACATCACATCTGCAAGTAAATTAAGCAGCACATAGGCGGCGGCAAAAATCAGACAACATGCCTGCACCAGCGGTATATCTCGAATTTTTACGCTGTCGACAAACAACTGGCCAACCCCCGGATACACAAACACCACCTCAACCACCACCACACCGGTAATCAGGTACGCGAGGTTCAGTGCAATGACGTTGATAATTGGTGCCAGTGCATTCGGCAGTGCGTGAAACAGAATCACACGCACCGGAGAAAGCCCTTTGAGCCTGGCCATTTCGATATAAGGAGAGGCAAGCAGGTTAATAATGGCAGCACGGGTCATGCGCATCATGTGTGCGGTAACCACCAAAGTCAGCACCAGTGCGGGCAACAGCGTAGCCTTAAGCCTGGCACCAAACTCCATGGTTTCGTAAATGTTCGATAATGACGGCAGCCACGGATTTAGTACCGCCAAAAACAATATAAGAATGTAAGCGACAAAGAATTCCGGGCTTGAAATAGAGGTCAGCGTGAAAATATTGGCCACCCGGTCGAACACCGAGTTGCGATACAGCGCTGCGAGAATACCGATAATCAGTGACAGTGGCACCGCAATGGAAGCGGCTACCCCGGCAAGAAACAGAGTATTAATGAAACGCGGCTTGAGCTGATCGGCGACCGTAACAACCGTGGTGTTGGTTGAAGCCCCGAAGTTAGAAGCAAAGTTAAGTCGCGCAAAGCTGACGCCGAAATCACCGGTGACGGCATTGCCAAGCCAGCCCAAATAGCGATGCACCACAGACTTGTCGAGTCCGAGTTGTTCGCGAATAGCAGCGACCGCCTCAGGAGTAGCCCCCTGACCGAGAATCGCTTCAGCAAAATCACCGGGCAACATTTCTACGGCACAAAATATCACCAGCGACACCACAACAAGGGTTAGAAGCCCAAGGGCAAGTCGCTGCAATATGATTGTTGAAACTGACCGCAAATATTTCTCCCGGTGCCGCACCATTGCCATACCCCAGTAGAATAACACTTGCTACGCCCGGTTTGCCGCCAACACGTCGAAAAGTCGCTTGCTGACATTTTTTGAATGCAGTCAGCCAGTTAACAGCCACTCGAGGGGAAAACTTGCCGGGATGCAACCATCTCAAGCAGCACTACCGTCGACTGATCATCAATTTTCTGTGTATCAAATTTGATACTGTGTCTTTTGTTTACAGTTGAGCGCTCCTTCGCCGTTACTGGCGCGGTCGGCAGGCAGTCGCCGGCAATTGCAGTTAATAAAAACAATAATTAGCAAGTAAGTGAGATAAAACATGAAATCAGTCAGCACAAACAAGCTCAGCGCCGCCGCCGCAGTGGTTGGCCTTGCACTACTGGTACAGGGGTGTTCAACATTTGTACTACGGCCGGTATCGGAGTCCAACAAAGACACCTCCGGAAGTTACGACGGACGCTGGTCGGCAAAGATTGTTAGCACCGCTTCAAGCCAGCACGGATCAGGTGGCTGGACATTATCGTGCCCTGATCGTGCCGGCACTGATCTGGGTATTATTTCGGTGGCCAACGGCACTGCATCGATCCAGGCGGGTCCGGAGGATAACACCAGAGCTTATGTAAGCGAGTCAGGTAAATTTCGATTCGAAATTCCCACTGAGGTGATCGCTGCCGCCGCCGGTACTTCCGATTCATCACTCGGTAATGGTGCGATTACACTGATCATGAACGGGTCGCTAAACACCGGTAAAGGTTTATTCACGGTAGGTATTAAAGAGTTCTCAAACAGCGGCTGTACCTCGAAAGTGGTGTACACAAAACTGTAAGTCAACGTAGTAACGGTGCTCCGCGCAGTCGGAGCACCGGTCCCGCTGCTATCTGTTATCGAATATTCGAATCAGGCACAATGTTGTTTCCGTTGGAGCAATCACTTCAGATCGCGAGGAAATATCGATGGCAGAGTCTCTCATGCAGGGCTTTCCGGCAGCACCTGAAGATCAGGTATCGCTGGCTAACTGGCGCACCGCACCGTGGTCTGAGTGGGCGTTTCATCACGTCCGTGAGATCGTTCCAAGCGCCGAAATACGAAACAACCCGCAGCAGCACTGGCCGCTCGAAGAAGCGCTGGTGAACCTTGGGGGTGTGAATATCGATCTTGATGCCAGTGGTGTGATGTCGATCGCAGGCTTCATGGACGAAATGCATATCGACGGCTTGCTGGTTCTGCACCGCGATAAAATTGTCTTTGAACAATACCGAAACAACATGGACCGGCACGACCCGCATATTCTCTTTTCAGTGTCGAAGTCGGTGCTGGGTATGGTGTGCGCGGTGCTTGAACATCAGGGCACACTCGATCCCGCAAAGCCCGCAGCACATTATATTGAAGAACTGAAGCACACTGCCTACAAAGACACCACGGTACGACAACTGCTCGATATGCAGGCTGCGGTAAAATTCGACGAAGACTACCTTGCCACTGAAGGGCCGATTATTGAGTATCGCAAGGCCACCGGCTGGAACCCGTTGCAGGAGGGCGAGCAACCGTCCGATCTGCGAACTTTTTTGCAAACACTGACCGAAGTCTCGGGAAAAAACGGTGGTGACTTTTCCTATACCTCGCCAAACACTGACCTAATGGCATGGGTAGTCGAAAGAGCCTGCAACAAGAGTTACGCAAGCGTTGTCAGTGAAACCCTATGGGCACCGATAGGTGCCGAGGCCGGCGCTTACATCACTGTTGATCGAATGGGCGCACCGCGCGCAGCGGGAGGTGTTTGCTCCACGCTGAGAGATCTTGCCAGAATCGGCAAACTCATGGCCAGTGACGGCGGGCGTGACGACACGCAAGTTCTGCCAGCCGGATGGACTGATGAGCTGGTGTCAAAAGGTGATAAAAATGCCTGGAACAACGGCAGCTTTGCCGAAAAGTTTCCAGGTATCCCTTTTAGCTACCGCAGCAAATGGTATGTTGCCCACCCGCACCCGGCCGATGAATCACAATGGTTTCTGGCACTGGGCATACACGGCCAAAACATTTATGTCGATGCAAAAAACGACTTTGTGATGGTTAAGTTTTCGTCAAGCCCCGAACCACTAAGCGACAAAGGCCCAATGCAAAGCTTTCTCGCAGCACGTGCCATCAGAGACTACCTGGTCAATCACTTTTAGTATGACAACCATTCAAACTCCTTTTAAAGAATACTCCTGCCAGGTTAAGCCTGAATGGATTGACTACAACGGCCACATGAACGTCGGGTTTTATCTGGTTGCGTTTGATCAGGCGTTAAAACCTTGTCTGGACTGGCTGGGACTGACAGATGATTTTAGAAAAGCTAACAACAGTTCGACCTTTGCACTGGAAACGCATTTAAATTTTGTACGCGAGTTATCGGCTGGTGAAGAAATTCGTTTTGAAACCCGTCTGCTCGACCATGATCACAAGCGCTTTCATTTCTACCAGGAAATGTACCACGCGGAACAAGGCTTTCTTGCAGCCACACACGAATCACTTGGCTCGTACATGGATATGTCGGCACGCAAAACGGCAGAGCTACCTGCCGTTATCGTTGAACGCCTTGCTGAAGTGCTTAAAGCACACAGTACACTTGAACGTCCGTGGCAGGTAGGTAACACAATTGGTATCAGACGCTAGCACGTCGCAGCCCAAGCATAGATAAAATACCGACAACAGGTCCAATAGCAAGCAACGCCATCACAACAGCCCAGCCAAACTGTGCGGCCAGCACCGGCGTGACCTGTACGGTGACTACCGTCAGGGCAAAGCCAAGTGCGGTCTGAAAAGTTAGCAGTGAACCAACCTCCTCTGCCGGTGCAAAGTCTGCGACCAGCGCTGAAAACTGTGCCGAATCCGGAATCACACTAAAGCCCCATACCAGTGCGATTACAATCGTCAGCGCAACGCTATCGCCAAACGTCAACGCAAACAGCAATGCGCTGGTACCACTTAAGGCAAGTGCAAGAATGGTTAGCTCTGCACGACCGATTCTGTCGGCAAGCCAACCGGCAAGCGCACTGCTGAGTGCACCTATGCCAACCACACCAAACGCAGTCGCCTTGGCAAGCTGGCTGGCTTCACTCGATTCGAGCCGGGTAGAAAAACTGACAGCAAGCGCTATCCCTATCCAGGCCCACATTGCGTATAGCTCCCACATATGTCCAAGATAACCAATGTAGGCACGCCGCACATTGATGTTAGTCCAGGCGGAAGCAACAGCGGTGGCTTTGAAGCGAGTTGCCGTGGTGTGATACGGACCGTTTTGAATGAACAGCGCCAGCACTGCGGCCAACAGTGATAACAACGAAGCCGCTACCACGGTAACACGCCATTCGGCACCACCGAGAAACGACAACAAATGTGGCGCTGCTGAACCGAGCGTTAAACCGCCAACCAGCAACCCGACCAGTAAACCACGATCTTTCTGCCCCCAGCCAACCGCGATTTTCATCCCGACCGGATACACACCGGCAAGGAATGCCCCCGTCAGCGCACGCAACACAATCGCAAAAACACCACCCACAGGCGCGACAAGCAACAGCAGGTTACACAGTGCGGCAAGTGCGGCACTTATCGCAAACACATACCTGGGCTGAAACCGGTCGGCGATACCGGTCACTGCCGAAGCTAATGCGCCCAGCACAAACCCGGCAGCCACCGCAGAAGACAGTGCCGCCTGTGCGGCTGACGAAATAACTGCCTCGCGCCCCATGTCGCCGAGAATTGCAGCCGACACAAACCAAAGGGTCATGGCGGCGATTTCTGCGATGATTAAAATGCCAATGTTGCGCCACTTAGCGTTCAACTGCGCCCTCACCAAAATGATACGGTAGAATGATTCAGGTTCAGTATGACCTGAAACGGATACCTTAATTCAATTTGCATAGCAGGGGCAGCCACGGCTTATGTTTTTTCTGGTGATCATTCTTTCGTTTGGTGCGTCGGCACTGGTTCGTCAATGGATGACCAGAACCTATGCAAAGTGGAGCAAAGTACCAAACCGTGCCGGTGTAAACGGACACACAGTGGCAAGGAAAATTCTCGACTCCCACGGCTTAAACCACGTAAAACTCGAAGTTTCCAAAGGACTGCTAACCGATCACTACGTCCCCAGCCAGAAACTCATGCGCCTGTCGCAGGATATTAACGACGCTCCAAGCGTTGCATCGATCGCAGTAGCAGCGCACGAATGCGGGCACGCCCTGCAGGATAAGGAAGGCTACGGACCACTGAAGCTCAAAGCGGTAATGATGCCACTGGCAGCTGCCGGCAATCAGTTTGGATTAATGCTCACACTGGGTGCTGCAATGTTCGGCAGTCCTTTTCTTATGAACACCGGGCTCTTTATGATGTTGCTTGGCATGCTTATGCCATTGCTCACTCTGCCAATCGAGTTTGATGCAAGTAAACGTGCACTTCAGGTACTGACCGACATGCAACTGGTTAACGAACAGGAATACGACGGTGCCAAGAGTATGCTGAAAGCTGCGGCCTTAACCTATGTTGCCGGCGCTGCCTCGTCGGCGGCGATTGTCGGGCTGATAATGTTTCGGTTTTTCAAACGATAACGCTGAACCACGGGTTAATCGACTTTGAAGCATTTGTTTATAAATCTGCCGATACCGTCCAAAATTGTGTGTAAACCGCTGCATCGTGATGAAATTGCGATAAATTCTTTAGAATTTCCGGCAACCGAAATGCATACCCGGTGTCACACTCTGCAAATAACACGCTGGAAGCACTATGATCAAAAAAACCGCGCAAACACTTTTCTGTGGTCTGGCGCTGTTTGCCGCCTCTCACGGCCCGGCCCAGGAAACTGAAACTGCTATCTTTGCCGGAGGATGTTTCTGGTGTGTCGAATCAGACTTCGACACGGTAAAAGGCGTGATCTCCACCACCTCCGGATACACCGGCGGCGACACCGACTCGCCCACTTACAAAAATCATCATCAGGGCCGTCACCGCGAGGCTGTTGAAATTGTGTTCGACCCTTCGGTGGTCAGCTACGAGCAGTTGGTCGAAACTTTCTGGCGCAGCGTTAACCCGACAGACGACGGCGGCCAGTTTTGCGATCGCGGCCACAGCTACACCACTGCTATTTACGCCACCAGTGTTGAACAGTCTGCCATTGCCAGTCAGTCAAAAGCTGAAATTGCCGAGTCAGGCGTGTTGAAAAAACCAATCGTCACACCAATCGAACCTGCAGCAGAGTTCTGGCCTGCAGAAGATTATCATCAGGACTACTACCAGAAAAATCCGCGTCGCTATAAGTTTTACCGCAAATCCTGCGGCAGAGACAAGCAGGTTAAGAAAGTCTGGGGCGATCAGGCGCACGCCGGTCTCGGCAAACACTGATCAATACAAATACCAGCTGCGGCGGTGGTTATTAACCACCGCAGGTAAAGGGTTACCGTCGATGGCACAGAAACACTGTAGCCTGTATTCTGTGCTTTCGACTTTTCCGGTACCCCTCCATGGCAAAGCTGAATGCAGAAATAATCGACGCACTCAAGGCGATTGAAGACGCTGCTATCCCGCCACTGCACACTCTCTCGGCCGTCGAGGCACGCGAAGCGTTTTTGTCGTTGCGCGCCAAAGTCGGCAACCCCACAGAAGTACGTTCGGTTAACGACACCACCATCCCTGCGTCGGGACAGGATGTGCCCGTTCGCATCTACCGGCCCGATGATCGTAACAACCTGCCGGCACTGGTGTGGCTTCATGGCGGCGGCTGGGTACTCGGCGACCTCGACAGTGCTGATCTGGTGTGTCGTGATCTTTGCCATCACTCGGGCTTCGTGGTTATTTCGGTAGACTACCGTCTGGCACCTGAAGCCGTATTTCCGGCGGCTTTTGACGATAGCCTGGGGGTTACCCGCTGGGTGTCTGACAATGCAGATTCACTCAACATTGATCGCAACAGGCTCGTTGTCGGTGGCGACAGTGCCGGTGGTAATCTTGCCGCAGCAGTTGCTGTTGCAGCCAGAGATCAACAGATACCGGTCGCCGCACAACTGCTGATATACCCGGTAATCGAAGCAAACTTCAACAATGCCAGCTATACAGAAAATGCAGACGGTTACTTTCTAACCAAACCGATGATGGCGTGGTTCTGGGACCAGTACATACCAGATAAAAGCATGCGAACTGATATTAGAGTCGCACCGATAAATGCAGATTTAAAGAACCTGCCTCCGGCTATTGTGCTAACCGTTGAACACGATCCGCTGCGTGATGAAGGCGTTGCCTTCGCCAATGCGCTTAAACGCAACGGCGTTGATGTCTATCCAATTCATGTATCCGATACTATTCACGGTTATTTTGGTATGGACATCGAATGCGGTAAAAGCGAAAGAATCGATACTGCCAATATGCTTCGCGAATTTATGCAATCTGCCTGAAGCATTTGCAGTGACGCGGTTACTCCCCCGCCGCCAGTGCAAGCTTCTGCGTGCGTTTGATGTTGCCAATCACTACATTCGATTCAATACTGCCGACCACGCTGTTGTCTGCAAGAAACTGTCGCAGATACTGGTGATAATCTTTCATCGACGACAGGTGTATCAGTAAAAAGTAATCGTACTGACCAGTCACCAGATCACACGATTGAATTTCCGGCGTGTCTCTGACAATGCTCTCAAACTTCTCGATGTCAGTGCGGCCGCGCGTTTGCAGTTTCACCAGCACGTGAATGCGAATTTCCATACCGGCACGCTCTGCATCGACTTCCGCGCGGTAGGCAGTAATGATTTTTTCAGCCTCCAGACGCCTGATACGACGGCGCGTGGCGGTAGCGCTAAGCTGAATTCTCTCTGCCACGGTCTCTACACTGGCGCGTCCGTCGTCAACCAGAGAGTCGATAATTTTTATATCAATACCATCCAGCACCATAGATGAAATCCTCTAATATTCATCTGTTTATTAGTTAAATATAACCTGCTTTGGCGCATCAGGCTAAATTTAATCACTGAAGGCGGGGTACCGTCCTGGTACGCGCTGAAGAATTTCCGGTTTCATACTTACGAGGCAGAAAAGCGGCTATCTGGCCGGAGATGCGTGGTTCAACCTTGATATCGTCTGGGCGCTAAGCTTGATCATTGTTGGGTTTACTGAGAACTACACTGGCATGCAGTTGTACAACCGGTTTTCCGGTTCCACCTCCTGTGACTACTAACTTTAAATTACCCTCTTAATACAACGTCTTCTTTAAACGCCCCGGGTATGCCTTGTCGTAAGCCTCCGCATCAAAATCTTTTTTTGCAGCCTTAATCAGCTCACCGGTACTCGGTAACTGATCACGGGAGATTTTATAATCCGGCTCCCATAACTTTGAACGAATCAGCGCTTTCTGGCATTGAAAGTAAATACTCTCGACGGTGAACTCAATAATGCTTACCGGTACCTTGCCATTCACGGCAAACGACTCCTGTAACTGCGGGTCCTGAATAATAGACGCGCTGCCATTGGCACGAAGCGTTTCACCGACACCGGGAATAAGAAACAGCAGCGATGCTCTGGGGTCTTCCACCAGATTGCGCAGTGAGTCGAGGCGGTTGTTACCACGGCGATCAGGCAGCAACAACGTTTTACTGTCGTGCACGCGAATAAATCCAGGCTCATCACCGCGCGGCGAGCAATCCAGTCCGCCACTGCCTATGGTGCACAGCACTGCAAA
>CAYZVB010000147.1:9466-12925 GCA_964481315.1 uncultured Granulosicoccaceae bacterium | reverse complement strand
ACTGACCACTTTTGCACTCGCTGTATTCCAACTTTTAATATTGCCAGAGCACTAGGCAATACGCCGTTCAACCATCGGCCAGCTGTTGACGTCCTGAAAACTGCTTACCGGCCGGCCATCACCAAGGCGACTGTAGCGCCCGGTAAGCTCGTGCAATGCACCGGCAACGTGATCTTCAAGCTGGGACCATTCAAACCGCCAGCACCAGTTATCTGATGTGGTACCCGGGGTATTCATGCGATGACCGGCGCCCAGTGACAGGATATCCTGCATCGGTGTGATTGCCGTGTTGGCCACAGACATCATGGCGCTTCTGATGAGCGCCCACGGCATATCCTGATCGGAACATTCAAGATAAGACCGCACCAGATGCCGCGTCTGTTCACTTTCGCTGTGGTACCACGACTGCGAGGTATCGTTATCGTGAGTGCCGGTATAAACCACCATATCGCTACTGTGGTTATGCGGCAGGTGGTGATTATGCATATCTCCGTCAAACGCAAACTGCAGCACCTTCATTCCGGGGATCGAAAAATCACTTCGCAGCTGATGAACGGCATCCGTAATAATCCCTAAGTCTTCAGCCACCAGTGACATTTCGCTAAACGTCTGTTGCACCGCCTGCAGTAGGGTTGCGCCGGGCGCTTTAACCCATTCACCGTTAATTGCAGTTGCAGAACTTGCCGGAATTTCCCAGTACGATTCAAGCCCTCTGAAGTGATCAATACGCACCATGTCATACAGGCTGAAATGAGTACGCAAGCGGTCCATCCACCACTTAAACTGATTTTTCTCCAGTGCCTGCCAGTTGTACAACGGGTTGCCCCAGCGCTGACCTTCGTCACTGAATGCATCGGGTGGCACACCGGCAACCACTTCGCAGTTACCGGTGTCATCAACGGCGAAGTTTTCACGGTGCGCCCATACATCAGCGCTGTCGCCAGCAACGAAAATCGGTAAGTCACCAAACAAATAAACACCGTGGCTGTGAGCGTAGTTACGCAGATTGCGCCACTGGGTAAAAAACAGATATTGCTCAAAGCGGCGCAGCTGCAGTTGCTCTTCACACGATTTCAACTCTGCCGCAATCGCCGCAGGTTCGGCACAACGCAGCGCTAACGGCCAGTCAGTCCAGCCGGCACCACCGTGTCGGGCCTTGATCACCACATAATTTACATAGTCTTCAAGCCAGAATGCCTGGCCGCGACAAAAGCGTGCAAAATCTTCGTGGATTTTTTTATCAGCGGATGCAAGCGCATTGCGGCAGCCGGTTTCAAGTGTCTTTAACCGCCATTCAGTCGTCGGTTTGGCAGACTGCCACACATCAGCCGGCAACCAGCCCTGATCGACCATCCAGTCCAAACTGATAAGCAACGGGTTTCCGGCATGGGTCGACAGACACTGGTATGGGCTGCCATCGCCGTGTGTCGGACCCAGTGGCAACACCTGCCAAATGGACTGCCCGGCAGCTGCCAGAAATTCTATAAATCGATAGGCATTGTGCGACATATCGCCCATGACCCACGGGCCGGGCAATGATGTAGGGTGCAGCAAAACGCCACTGCGTCTTTGCTCGAGCGGGTTATGAAGTTTCACACAGGAACCTGAGTCGTTAGCGCTGTTTACACAACACTGTGCAGGTTCTGTCCCAACATGTCCGGTGTTACCAGCACCACGCCGCCGGGGCTGACGTAAAAGTTCTTGCGATCTTCCTCGGGATTAATGCCAATCTGCATACCGTCTTTGATCACACAGCCTTTGTCGACTACCGCATTGCGAACATGGCAGTTTTTACCCACCACCACTTCGGGCATCAATACCGACTTTTCAACCAGTGAAAACTCTGCCACCGATACGTTTGAAAACAGCAGCGATTCATTGAGCGTTGCACCTGAAATGATGCAGCCACCCGCCACCAGAGAGTCGTACGCAGCACCCTGCTTTTCTTCGGTGTTATGTACAAATTTAGCCGGAGGTGCCTGTTCCTGATGTGTCCAGATAGGCCATTCTTTGTCGTATAAATTTAGTTCGGGCAATACCCGCGTCAGCTCGAGGTTGGCACTCCAGAAGGTATCGACCGTACCGACATCACGCCAGTAACTCTGACCACCACTTTGTTTGTCCAGAAATGAATAGCCATAGACGTTGGCGGACTCTATTACCCGCGGAATGATATCTTTGCCAAAATCGTGGCTGGAGTTTTCAGACTTGTGATCGGTGATGAGCTCACGCACCAGAAACTCGACATCAAAAATATAAATACCCATTGACGCCAGTGACACACCGGGTCTGTCTTCAAGTTCATCGGGGTTTTCAGGCTTTTCGTTAAATTCACTAACGCGACCGTCCGATGCCATGCTCAGCACGCCAAATGCTTTGGCATCTTCAACCGGTACTTCAATGCAGCCGATTGTCAGGTCCGATTGCTGTGCAACGTGATAGGCGAGCATTGGACCGTAGTCCATTTTGTAGACGTGATCACCGGCAAGTACAATCACATACTTTGGACTGAAGCTTCTAATGATATCGATATTCTGAAAAACCGCATCAGCAGTTCCCTGATACCAGGAGTTTTCGTCAGTGCGTTGCTGCGCCGGCAGCAGCTCGACAAACGGACCGAAGTCACCACCGATCATTCCCCAGCCACGCTGAATGTGACGGATTAACGAGTGCGCTTTGTACTGCGTTAACACACCCACCCGACGGATACCGGAGTTAAGGCAGTTAGACAACGGGAAATCTACAATACGAAACTTACCACCAAAAGGCACCGCAGGTTTGGCCCGCCAGTCAGTCAGGTTTTCCAGTCGCGAGCCGCGCCCTCCCGCCAGCACCAACGCCATTGCATCCCGGGTCAGACGACTGACAAAACGCCCCGCCGGTGTGGGATTCTGGTTGTAGACATTGATTGTCATTTGCTTAAGTTCACTCACGCTAGTAAACCCGAACAATCGGGTAGTAGTTGGGTCCCTTTCCGGGTGATCGTGCGCTGCTCCGGCCATCGCCGCCAATGACGGTTAAACCGGGTGAACAACACTCTGACCTGTAAACAGCGTTCCGTTAAACTTAACATCTCTGCATGCCCGCCTACAAACTGAAGTAAAACTGGCTTAAGAAATGCGGATACTATGACCCACAGGATTTCGATCAAAGAACCAATGCTCCTCGCAATAACAGTTCCAGCTCAGCGCAAATTTAAACCACAAACACGCGGCAGATAGTATTATCAACCCATGACACCCCCAACCGTCAGCAATCCCGGCACAAGCCCGCACCACCTTTCCGAAGCGATGCGCGCTGTGGCCATGGCACAACACCACGACCCGTTTGCCGTTCTTGGACGACACCGACTGGGGGACAGCTGGATAATCCGTCTGTACCAGCCGATGGCAGAGTCGATTTTTATACTATCTCCGGCCAGCAGTTATAGTGGTAAAACCCAATTAAGTCGAAATGAAA
>CAYZVB010000147.1:0-9456 GCA_964481315.1 uncultured Granulosicoccaceae bacterium | reverse complement strand
ACCCGGCCTCACTGGTTGGCAGGCAAACGGTCATGATCGCCAATCTGGCACCACGAAAAATGCGTTTCGGCCTGTCGGAAGGCATGGTACTGGCAGCCGGCCCCGGCGGCAGCGACCTGTTTATACTCTCTCCGGACAGCAGTTATCGGGGTAAAACCAAATTCAGTCGAATTGAAAACTCGGACTTCTTTGTGCTTGCGGCCGATCAGCTGCCCGAGCACTACCAGCTGAACTGCTACGACAAAAACGACAACAACTACGTTATCGAAGACCCGTATCGTTTTGAACCAACAATCGCAGATCTGGACTTACACCTTTTTAACGAGGGAGAACACCGCAGCCTATACAACGTGCTGGGCGCACACCAGCTGACCGTCAATGGCGTTGAGGGTATCCGCTTTGCGGTGTGGGCACCGTCGGCCAAAAGAGTCAGTGTGGTTGGAGAGTTTAACCACTGGGATGGTCGCACACACGCGATGAGAAATCGCGGTTCCAGCGGTATCTGGGAAATATTTGTCCCGCAGCTTGAGACCGGACAGCTTTACAAGTTTGAACTGCTGTGCACCGACAACAGCATTAAAGTCAAACAGGACCCTTACGCCAACGCTTTCGAACTCAGACCGCAAACAGCCTGTAAAATTTACTGTAGCGAGTTTCAGTGGACAGATGAAAGCTGGTTGCAGCAACGCACCGCCAACGACTGGCAACAACAGCCAATGTCGGTTTACGAAGTTCACCTTGGGTCATGGCAACGCGATGATTCCGGCGGCTTTCTCGACTACAAAACACTCGCGCATAAGTTGCTTGAGTACGTACAGTATATGGGCTACACCCATATAGAACTGATGCCCGTTACCGAACATCCGCTGGATGACTCGTGGGGCTACCAGGTCACCGGATACTTTGCCGCGACCAGTCGCTTCGGCACACCCGATGACCTTAAATACCTGATTAACCACTTTCACCGGGCCGGGATTGGCGTATTGCTCGACTGGGTACCGGCACACTTCCCGAAAGACGACTACAGCCTTAGCCGTTTCGATGGCACCTGCCTTTACGAACACGAAGACCCAAGACTCGGTGAACACCGTGACTGGGGCACATTAATCTTCAACTACGGAAGACGGGAAGTTCGCAACTTTCTGATCGCATCGGCACTGTACTGGCTGCGGGAGTTTCACATTGACGGCCTCAGAGTGGATGCTGTCGCATCGATGCTTTATCTCGATTACTCACGTGAAGCCGGCGACTGGATTCCCAATCGACACGGCGGCCGGGAAAATCTGGAAGCGATCGAGTTTCTGCATAAGCTCAACAGCATTACCCAGACCGAGGTGCCAGGCTCGGTAATCATTGCCGAAGAAAGCACCTCGTGGCCACAGGTTACCCGACCTCCAGATCATGGCGGCCTGGGGTTCTGCATGAAATGGAACATGGGCTGGATGCATGACACACTCGAATACATGGCCGACGACCCGGTACACCGCAGCCATCACCATAACAAGCTGACATTCGGTTTGTTGTACGCGTTTACCGAAAACTTTGTACTGCCATTCAGCCACGACGAAGTAGTGCACGGCAAAGGGTCGATGATCAATAAAATGCCGGGCGATCTGTGGCAGCAGTTTGCCAATCTCAGATTACTTTACACTTATCAATTCACCTACCCGGGTAAAAAGTTACTGTTTCAGGGCTGCGACTTTGCACAACGCAGCGAATGGAATTTCAGCACTGCTCTCGACTGGTTCAGCGCCGATATCCCTGAGCACCGCGGTATCATGACGTTAATAGCAGACCTCAACCGCCTATACACCTCACACCCCGGTTTGTTCACCGATGACTTTACCGATCAGGGTTTTGAATGGATAAACGCTGACGATGCCGGCCAGTCTGTACTCAGCTACTACCGCAAAGGTGCAGGACAAACATTACTGGTGGTGTTGAATTTTACTCCGGTACCACGCGAAAACTATTCTGTGGGCGTAAACGAAGCATGCGGTTTCGAGGAAATATTTAACTCCGACAGTAATAACTACCACGGCAGCAATGTCGGCAACAACGGCCTGTGCCAGTCACATCCGCAAACCTGTATGGGCAGACCGAACACCTTAACCCTGACACTTCCACCACTGGGGGCTGTTGTTTTAAAGCCCTGTCCAACAGCATGAACAACAACAGTCACAAAGTACTCTTTGCCTGCAGCGAAATTGCACCGCTAATCAAAACCGGCGGACTTGCAGATGTATGTGCCAGTCTGCCAATGGCACTGAAGCGCGCCAATACCGAGATTAAAATTGCCCTGCCCGGCTATAAAGCTGTTGTAGAGCAATTCGATGATATCAGGTTTATTTGCATGCTCGACCTGCCGCTTGGGGCCGTGGCAGTGTGTCAGGCGCAGTTCGACAACATCGATCTGCTACTGATCTGCCATCCGGTTTTCAGCAACCGTGCCGGCAACCCGTATATGTCAGACGATGATCGCGGCTGGCCCGACAACCCGATGCGCTTTGCACTTTTTTCGCAGGCTGTTACCGAGCTTTCTGTTAATCCGGCTTACTTAAACTGGGCACCCGAACTGGTCCACTGCCACGACTGGCAAACCGGATTAGTCCCTGCACTTCTGGCACTTCATAACCCCAGACCTGCCACCGTTTTTACCATTCATAATCTTGCCTACCAGGGCAACATTATGCACAACCACTACGCCGAACTTGGCTTACCTGCCGCATTGTTTCACGCCAATGGTGTTGAGTTCTGGGGACAGGCAAGTTACATCAAGGGTGGCATAGCCTACGCCGACCGGGTTAACACCGTTAGCCCGCGCTACGCGCAGGAAATTCAAAGCGAAACATTCGGCAACGGTTTAGATGGTTTACTAAGAAGTCGACAGGCACGTGTCAGCGGTATATTAAACGGCATTGATATAGACGAATGGAACCCTGCAACCGATCAGCATTTACCGGCCAATTACTCTGTAAAAGATATGTCCGGCAAAGCTAAAAATAAAACCGCATTGCAAAAACGCATGGGGCTGCCGGAAAACCCGGATATACCGCTGTTTGGCGTTATCAGCCGGCTGGCCGAACAAAAAGGCATTGATGTTATTGTCGATGCAATAGAAAACTCCGGTGACCTGTCGTTTCAACTGGTGGTGCTAGGTTCCGGTGAAACCGATCTGCAAAACCGTTTAAACAACCTGCATCAAAAACATCCGCAGCATGTTGCCGTGAGCATTGGGTTTGACGAATCACTGTCCAGACTGATCGAAGCCGGCTCTGATGTTTTTATCATGCCGTCGCGCTACGAACCCTGCGGACTTAATCAACTCTACAGCCTTCGATACGGCACCTTACCGCTGGTAACACGCGTGGGCGGACTGGTCGATACTGTGACCGATTACCAGGACAATCCACACGAAGCCAACGGCTTTCTCATCGAAGATGCCAACCCGGACGCATTGATGCACGGACTAAACCGCGCACTTGAGCTCTATGGCAACAAGAAGGTGTGGCGGCAACTCCAGCACAACGGTATGGAGTCACAATTCAGCTGGGATATCAGTGCCAGCCTGTATCTGCAGCTCTACAACGCCGCCATCGGTGATGCTGCACTGGCCAACGAACAGATAAGACACGCCAAACTCAGCGGCTAACGCATAAAACCTGTGTGAAAGCGCTCAGGAAGTGCTGAAAGTTGTCGTTAACAAGGCAGAATTGTTCGCTTGAACTCATGCAGCGTAACGGTTAAAAGCCCAATCTTCGCTTCGATCAGGTGTCGATGGCGTCGACTGAATTTTCCCGATCAATTCAAAAAATATCCTGAACGCCCGGATCAACCTTAACTACGCAGGTTGCCCCGAAACATGGTCTGCCTGCAACACCAGAAGGTAGATGATCATGTCAATAACCAACACCTCACGACCACAAACACTAACGCTGCACAACGGTGAAAAAACACCACTGCCGTTTAGCGCCAGTGAATACCAGCGAAGAATAGACGCACTCCGTCAATGGATGGAACAGCAGGATATTCCGGTGGTCGTGCTAACCTCAATGCATAACATTGCCTACTACTCAGGCTTTTTATATTGTGCGTTCGGTCGCCCTTACGGCTGCGTTATCACAGCGGATAAGTGCACCACCGTCTCGGCCAATATCGACTATGGCCAGCCATGGCGCAACAGCATTGCCGACAACGTTGTCTACACCGACTGGCGTCGTGACAACTACTACCGCGCCATTCGCGAATTGGCAGGTAACGCACGACGTATTGGCATTGAGCAGGACCATCTGACACTGATGGCAAGCAAGCTGTTCGATGAGTTTCTTGGCAGCCCGGAAATGATCGACGTTTCTGTGGCCACGATGCAACAACGCATGGTGAAATCACCGGAAGAAATTGCATTGATTACCGGTGCCACAGCAATTGCAGATATTGGCGGTGCTGCTGTGCGCACTGCAATTCGCGAAGGAACCCGGGAGATTGATGTTGCCATGGCCGGCCGTGATGCAATGGAACGCGCCATTGCCGAGCAGTACCCGGACTCTGAACTTCGGGATACCTGGGTCTGGTTTCAGTCGGGGCTTAATACCGATGGCGCACATAACCCGGTTACAACGCGCAAACTGCAAAGCGGTGATATTCTCAGTCTCAATGCATTTCCAATGATATCGGGGTATTACACGGCACTGGAGCGAACCCTTTTTCTCGGCGAGCCTGATGCCGAATCTTTAAACGTCTGGCAAACCAACGTCGCGGCACATGAGCTCGGTTTGTCGTTGATTAAACCCGGTATCAGTTGCGCAGAAATATGCGAACACATCAACCAGCACTTTGAAGCCGCCGATATGCTGCAGTATCGCACCTTCGGTTACGGTCATTCTTTCGGCGTACTGTCTCACTACTACGGCAGAGAAGCAGGGCTTGAAATCAGAGAAGACATCGAAACCGTATTGCAGCCAGGTATGGTCGTCTCTATTGAACCGATGCTCACGCTGCCGCACAACAAGCCCGGCGCCGGAGGCTACAGAGAGCACGACATACTGGTGGTGACTGAAGATGGCGCGAATAATATTACCGGGTTCCCTTATGGACCTGAGCACAACATCGTTTAGTCGGCAACGGTTGTATAGCGATGTAGCTGCATTGACAGGTACATCGCTCCCTGACCTGACTATTTAACTCCGTACAAAGTCGCTACATATTCGGTACAGACTCTGCGGGGTTGTCTGCAATCAACTCGACACGTCGATTGTTGCGTCGGCCGGTTTCAGTGTCATTAGAATCAACCGGTCGAGTTTCTCCAAACGCCCGCGGTGTCATTCGTAACAGATTGACACCAACACTTCGCAGGTAGTTGATCACTGCCCATGCGCGGCGATGCGAAAGAATAAAATTGGTTCGCTCCGTACCACGACTATCGGTGTGAGCAGATACAATCAATGGCAACTCAGGACACTTTGCCAGTGTCGCTGCGACACTGTCGAGCACAGACCTGGCATCAGGCGTCAAAAGAGCAGCACCGGTGTCAAATCTAATCCCGTCAATTTCACCTTCAATGGCACGACACTCGTCGGCCACAATAGAACCATCCGCAACACCGGCGTCATTACCGATTACCGGATCCGCTGCCTGCGGCGACTCCAGAATCGGTGGCGGCGGTGGTGGTGGCGGCAACGGCGGTTCTTTTCGTTCTGTATTTCGGGTACTGGTTTTCTCAGCTGCTTTCGCTTCAGACTGTACCCCGGCTTCAAGATATTGCGGCCGGCCAAAACGGTAGATCATTCCAAGCTGGCCGTACTGAACATCTTCCGCCACAGAAATGAGTTCTGCGCGCGCTCCGAAGCCGTTCGGATTCATGTATTCAACACCGGCACCCCATAACCAGTGGTTTGCATCAACGGTTCGAAAAGGTACTTCACCAACAGCAGAGTTACGCAATACGCCAAAACCGCCGCGACCAAACGCCGTCACACCGGAACGTTTGAAGCGGTCGCGGTTACCGCCGGCATAGAACAACGCACTGAGTGCATTGACGTCATATTTGATCCGACCGGATGGTGACAGCCCGGCACTACCAAGACTGGCAGCATGCCATTCAACCGACAGCTGCCTGGAGAGATCAATACCAAGCTGTATCTGACCAGCTGTACTGGTATCTTCATCCAGATCCCAACCGTTGATTTTGTTCGTGTTAGGTTCAAGCGCACTGAAACCAATGCCGGCGCCTGCGTAAACCGTTCGACCAAACCGATCGTCCAGCACTTTAGTTTGACTATCAGCAACTGCATTGCTTCCAACTGCAAGTCCGATCAGCAGAAAAGATTTAAACGCATAACACTGAATGGGGCGAAAAAGCGTATCGAAACCCTTAGATTTACCTGCGCTGCTCCGGCTCGTACCGGTTTTACCACTGTCTATTTCACGATGATTCACGGGTTTTTATTCTAATTCTCGAGAAAACAGCATTGCTTTATTAACACAGCAGCGTTACCGCACCGCGTGTCAGGGACAGCCCGCAACCGGGACTATCGATCTGTACGATCACCGCCCGTGGAAACGCAGACCGGACTTCGTCGCATCCGGAACATTTCAACTTTCATTCCCGTCTACGCATCTACCGGAAATCACTGGTGTTTTTTATCTCTGTAATCACAAGCTGATCACGTTTGGCCATGTATTCAAACCGTCCTCCAGACAATCCCGGGGCCACAGGCTGCTCTGTTTTGAACTGTTACCGGAAAAGGGAGACACTGCGCGCTTTCTAAATACGACATAGGTGTCAGAAATACTTGCCGGCTCTTTTAAGGCGTCTAAAGTTTTAAAGGCAAACCGGAAAAAGAGAACTACATAGATTTTTGCGAAGTTGTTGAGCCTGCACCTGAGTTTGACGGTGTACCGGCCTGGTATCTGCAGCAGTAAGGCGTTCAGTTGCAGCACTCTCGGTTTGAATTGATCGGATCATCTGATCCCGCCGTTATCGATTCAAGAGCGCAAAGCCTAACTCCACCACCACTCCACGGTCACATATTGAGCAAAGTGCTCAAAGGTGAATGCTTTGAACTTGAAAAGAACAAATCCAATCATTGCCCTGTTTTGTGCTTTGGTTTTTATTAGCACCTCAAACAGCGTCTCTGCCAATACGCAGCCCGGCAACACGCATTCCGGCACTGACGCACTGCGTATTTACTACAGTGACCTGTACCAGAAACTATCGGTCCACGACATCACCGACGTGCCGTTTGCAGCCAGTCAAATCACTGTTAAGTCCGGTGACTCACTGCTGGCCATTGCCAGACAATACCGAATCAAAGAACTCGACTCTTATCACCTTGCTGCGGCAATTTATGAAATCAATAAATCGGCATTCACCAACGGTGATGCCGCCAGACTCCCGGTGGGTGCAAAGATTAATCTGCCCAACATTGGCGATCTGATCTTTGCACAGGATCGTTACGAGAAACTCAAGGTGACCAGCAGCACTGTCGACTTTAATCACCAACACAATCAAATGCAGGCCGCATTGCGCTGGCCGTTCGGAAAACCCCTGTTGCTGAAAGACTCCGCAGTTACTGACAGACAGCAAAACCGCATCGCGACACTAACCGATTATCAACTCGACAAAATCGGCGGCGACACACCTCGCCCGCAGCGCGTCGCAAAAGCTTCTGCCGATACTACTTCCACAACGGAATTAGCGTCAGCAGCCAGTACATCAGCAGTTACTATCGCACCCGCTGACAACATTACAACATCAAATACTGTTGCCGACGCAGACTCACAGACAACAACTATCGCACGGCAGAACACATCTTCGCTGCAAAACTCCACTGCACAGGGAACACAAAGCACCGGCACACACAGCAGTGAAAGCATTGTTGCCAGTGTTAGTCACAACAATACTCACGCAGTTACAGCGCCGACAGAACCGTTTTACCTCGGCCCACCACGCAATGCATCTGCTGCGTCAACAGATAACCCATCGGATCCACTGAGCTACACCGTGGAATGGGATTTTAACAGCAGCACCAGCGTTGGTACTGCACTGGGTGAACTGGCAGATTACATAGGCTATGAGTTGGTTACCGAACACCACACAGTCATTAAAACACTATCAAGGCCACTGCCCGGTGCGCAGCGCCGCATAAGCGGGGTTAGCGCGGAACAGGGTTTTGACATTCTTGCCGGTCGCGGCTTAAAGACCGTGTTTGACCACGTATCCCGATCAATACACCACCAGCCGAAAGAACCAGAGACAGAAGCCACCGTTACCGCTGCAGCCACAGAACCCACTACGGCCACGGAAGATACTGAAACCACTACGGTCACCGCAGCCACTGAGGAACCTGAAGGCACATCAGCGACGGTAGCAACAGCAGAGACTGAAGAGACGGATGAACCTGTAGCAGCCGCTGCCATGGCCGGCACTGAAGAATCCACTGTGCAAAGCACTCCGATCGTCAACGGTAAATACGATGATTTACTCGCACACACCGGAATCACCGGAATGCTGCAGCATTTCCCGACAGATATGCTTGATGCCGCACAACGCCATGCAGAACGCTGCGGCAGCAAGCCGGTTGCCTCAGTCGCAACAGCAACACAGTTACAGCAACTGATTGTCGATACGGTAAAGCAAAATTCACTCACCGATGCAGTAGACAGCCTGGTTCAATGGTATGACTCACCAACCGGTAAACTGACACTGCAACTGGAACAGGGTGCAGGTGGCAACGCAAGCTCCGGCAATCCGGGTACAAGTAAGCGAAGAATTTTTAGCATTGAACAGGTTTACCAACACACGGTCACCGGCCACGGCATCTCTGCGGTAGCTGTTGCCCTCGATTATGCCGGCTGGTCGCTGAGCGGTTGCAAACAACACGCACAGCAATCCGGTAACAACGATCAGTTACACAGCGAAATGCGACTGGCAGAGAACATTATTAACAAGCAAAGCTCGCTTGAGTCAGGGCTGCGGGAAGACATGCTGGCTGCAATGGCTGATCAATACGCAACCCTTTCTGATACTGAACTTGCCGAGTACGCGGTTACGCTGCAGAACCACTCGATTCTGATGGCGGAACTCAGGCAAGCGGTGTTAGATGCTGTAGACCAAAAGACAATCGAACTGAGCGCATCACTCGACTATTAAGTAACCACGGTAGTGGGCACTGAAAAACCTGTGAAAAGCACAACCGAAGCGATATGCTTCGGGTAATGTCACGATCGGTTAAACACCATGTCCAGCGCACCAGTCAGCGACGAGCAAATCACGTCATTTGATAACTATGGCGTTGTGTTGATTAAGGGGTTATTCAAGCCGTTTGTCGCTGCCGCCAGAGAAGCCATAGAACAGAATCAGGCAAATCCCAGCTGGCGGGAAAGAACCTACCGGCCGGACGATGGCGGCGCTCCGTTTTTTCAGGACTATTGCGTCTGGTCAAAGTTCGACGGTTA
>CAYZVB010000146.1:2454-12959 GCA_964481315.1 uncultured Granulosicoccaceae bacterium | reverse complement strand
GGGTAATGACAGCGACGGCAAAGAAAGTCGCGAAGCATTGATTCCTGCTGTTGTTGTAATCGCTTTGTGTGGCATGCTGATTTGTGGTGTGCCGGCTCATGAGGTTTCAGTACCATCAGCAATAGTTTTAAGGAGGTCTTTGCGGGTGATTACACCGATGCGTTGTCCGTTACTGTCTACTACGGCCAGCGGTTGTTCCTGAGCAGTGGCAGCTTCAATAAGCTCACTCAGATTGGCATCTTCGGTGAACGACGGTGCGGTATCGGAGAGGTTTCCATTCACTGACTGCCATTCGCTCAGCGGTTGCATGACGGTATTTGCCCGCACAATTTTGAGTCGTGAAATACCTGCTACAAAATCGGCAACGTAGTCGTCCTGCGGTTGCATAATAATTTCTGCCGGTGTGCCTGTTTGTACCACCCGGCCATCACGCATGATCGCAATGCGATCGCCAATACGTACTGCTTCGTCGAGGTCGTGGGTAATAAACACAGTGGTTTTATTCAGCCCCGAGGCAAGATGCATAAATTCGTTTTGCAACTGTCTGCGAATTAACGGGTCGAGTGCCGAGAAGGGCTCATCCATTAGCAGAATTTCGGGGTCGGCAGCCAGCGCTCTGGCAAGCCCGACACGTTGCTGCATACCGCCTGAAAGCTCGTGCGCGTACTTGTTACCCCAACCGGTTAGCTCGACCATCTCTATGGTGCGGTGGGCAATTTCCATCCGTTTGTTTTTTGCAATGCCACGTATCTCAAGCGGCATGGCTATGTTGTCGAGTACCGAACGATGCGGCATCAGTGCGAAGTTTTGAAACACCATGGCGATGTGTTCATTGCGATAGCGTCGAAGCGACTGCTCGGACATTGCCATAATGTCTTCGCCATTGACGATAATCCTGCCGTCGGTCGGTTCCAGCAATCGGTTGATGTGTCGGACCAGGGTGGACTTGCCGCTGCCCGACAAGCCCATGACACAGAAAATTTCACCGGGTCTGATCTGCATGGTGGCATCAGCCACGCCGATCACGCAGTTATATTTTGCCAGTACATCAGCTTTGCTGATGGCGGTTGTTTTTATATCTTGCAGTGCCTCAACGGCGCGATCACCGAAAATTTTCCAGACGTTGGAAATTTCGATAGCGAACTGGCGATCTGTCACAGGGTTCCTCGGAAGTGAAGCGGCGCTCATAGAGAGCGCCGCAGATGGTGCGTGTATTACACCCGGGTTGGTCAGGCGCTTATAGCCCGAGCCATCCGTCGACACGGTCTGAGTTTGCTTCTACCCAGGCTTTGGCGACGTCAGCTGCGTCTTTTCCGCCTTCGATTTCAAATGCGAAAGAAGAAACATCTTCACCGTTCAGGGCAATATTCTTCACCAGGTCGGCAATTGCCGGTGAACGCTCTTCCAGAGACTTGGAATAGGCGATCTGCACCTGCTTCAGTGCGTCTTCTGTCATTACTTTTGAGTTTTCGAACCAGTTTGGATCCTGATCCGGCTGCAGTGCCTTGTACTTCTCAGGGTCAAATGCAGGCTCGGACAGTCGAACGATATCGTGCTGGAACCAGATGGCGTGTGGTGAGTAGCAGTAGAAGGCGTAGCCGATCCCTTTCTTGACTGACTCACCGACAGTGGCTGTCATCACGGCCTGGTCGGCGCGAATCGGCTCCATAAATGGCATTAAGCCGTAGTCGCGAACTTTTACCTGGTTGACGTTAGCCGAAGCCCAGCCCGGTGCACCGATCCAGATCTCGCCTTTGCCGTTGCCGTCGCTGTCCATTTTTTCAGCGATTTCAGGTCGGGCCAGATCAAATATCGATGTGACGTTGTTTTCTTCGCTAAACGATTTAGTGACACAGAAGCTTTGCTTGCCTTCGTAGGAATTTTCCGAAAGCGCGACGTTGCCAGAGCCTTCGACGTACTTGTCCGTGAAGCTCTGCTGATTCGGCAGCCAGACGTCGGGGTGAATGTCGATGTCGCCCTTGCCGGCATCCATGGCCTGGAAGATCGCCGCGTTGTTGCCCGGAACCAGAGTGGCTTCACCGCCGATTCGGGAGACAACAATTTCCTGAATCAGGTGCGCAATAGCCTGTGCACCGGTCCAGGCCGGCGCGCCAATATTGACGGATTCGGCCATTGCCGTTGTGCTGGACAGTGCCAGCGTCAGGCCGAGTAGGGTTTTCTTCATAACGCCTCCAAGTGGTTTATTGTTGATATTTCTGCTCATTACTGGCGTGTGGCACGGTGCCGAAAACGCCGTGCAGGAAGACTAACATTAACCCGATTGGCGGTGTGTGGCGGCCGGGGCTATTTGCGACAATAATGGCGCTTAGGCGGCAGTGTGAGGCAGCCAGGGTCGAATTCTTAATATCGAACGACTAAAAGACGCGCACAACGGCAGCGGTGGGCGTAGAACACCTCCATTGTGCTCTGGGTACAACCTGCCGAGGATAAGCCTACAGGGGTCTGATGACCGTCAGTAGCAGGTAAAGTGCTGCACTTGTGAGTATCACAACAGCGAAACTCGCGGTAACATTTAAAACGAAGCCGATCACCGAAAAGACCGGATGCTCCCTCTGCAGGTGCCGGAATTTCAAACGCAGGCGGTATGGCGACAGAATCATTCGAACGGACCCTGAAAATGGTACGAATACCGGGAGGTATTTGTTTGCAACAAATATGCTGGCACTTGGCTCCGCTGGCGGTTTGTTACAAAGGCCGGCCGGCAATGTGCCTACAATTGTTCACACCGCGGTCGCTCACGAATCGCGAATTAACGTTAAATTCTGTGTGGAAATGCCAGACCTGCGACGCCGGTTCGGCTTGTGCGATGGATACTTGACGCGGCCGCCTACAGTGACTTAACGCTGTGCCGTTATCGAGATAACACCCTTTACAGTCAGTGATGAAAGGCTGAGAACCATGTCCCTAAAAGTAGTTATTCTTGCCGCCGGAAAGGGCACTCGGATGAAATCGGCAATGCCCAAGGTGTTGCACCGCGTCGCGCACAAGCCGATGGTGGAGCATGTTATTGATGCGGCGGCCGACCTGGGTGCATCGGCAACCGTGCTGGTTGTCGGTCACGGCGCAGATCAGGTTCGTGATACTGTCACGCGGCAGGTTGAATATGTTGAGCAAACTGAACAGCTTGGTACCGGTCATGCCGTCCAGCAGGCAGTGCCGCTGTTGGACGCGACAGATACCGTTCTCATTGCCTACGGCGATGTACCGCTGACCAAACCGGAAACACTTCGCAAGCTGGTGGGCGATGTGTCAGACAGCAACCTTGCTCTGCTGACAGTGAATATGGACGAACCTACCGGTTATGGTCGAATTGTTCGCGATACCTCGGGTAACGTGCTGGGTATTGTTGAACAGAAAGATGCCACCGGCGAACAACTCAATATTCAGGAAGTGAACACCGGCATACTCGCAGCCAAAGCTTCGGTGCTGGATGAGTTGCTCGGCAGAATCGATAACAACAATGCACAGGGCGAATACTATCTAACAGATATTTTTTCTCTGGCAGTAGAGCAGGGTATGACAGTATCCACTCACCAACCGGATTTTGAATGGGAAACTGCCGGCGTCAACAGCCGTCTGCAACTTGCAGAGCTTGAAAGAATATATCAGCGCAATCAGGCGGACATATTAATGACTGAAGGGGTCACTCTGCGCGACCCGCAGCGAATTGACGTTCGCGGTAACCTGACAGTGGGGCAGGACTCAATCATAGACATCAACTGCCTGTTTGAAGGTGATGTCAGCATCGGTGAAAACGTTGATATCGGTCCTAACTGTATTATCAGCAATGCCACCATTGCGGCCGGCACAGTGATCAAAGCCAACACTGTTATCGAAGACAGTGTGGTGGGTGAAAACTGCACTATTGGCCCTTTTGCAAGGCTTCGTCCGGGAGCAGAGCTGGCCGAAGATGCACACATTGGTAACTTTGTAGAAATTAAAAAGTCAGTGATTAACAAGGGCAGTAAAGTAAATCACCTTTCATATGTCGGTGACAGTATTGTTGGTGAAAAAGTAAATATAGGTGCAGGTACTATCACCTGCAACTACGATGGTGCAAATAAGCATCAGACAATTATCGAAGACGGTGTGTTTATCGGATCCTGTACACAGCTCGTGGCACCGGTAACGGTTCGCGAAAATGCCGTGATAGGTGCCGGCTCGACCATCACCAAAGAAGTTGCAGCTAATCAGCTCGCGTTTACCCGTGCCCCTGTTAAGACGGTCGATAACTGGCCACGTCCTGTAAAGAAATAAGAAACTGGAAACTTAAATCATGTGTGGAATTATTGCTGCGTACGCACAACGGAACGTAACGCCTATATTGCTTGAAGGCCTTCACCGCATGGAGTACCGCGGGTACGACTCAGCCGGTATGGCGGTACTCGACAAAGACTACAACATTCAGCGCACCCGTGCGCTGGGCAAGGTAGCGGTGCTCGGTGAGAAACTCGAAAAATCACCGATGGACAGCGGCATCGGTATCGCGCACACGCGCTGGGCCACACACGGTGAGCCCTCTGAAGCCAATGCACACCCGCACAACTCCAGTGAACAGTTTTCGGTGGTGCACAACGGCATCATCGAAAACCATGAACCGCTGCGAGTTGAGTTAAAAGGCGAAGGGTATGAATTTACCTCACAGACTGATACCGAAGTTATTGTGCACCTGTTGCACCGTGAAGTCAGTAAAGCCGGTGACTACCTCAAAGGGGTACAAAACACCGTCGACCTTCTTGAAGGCGCCTACGCTATCGCAATTCTGAATACCGAAATGCCTGATCGTATGATTGCCGTGCGCAGAGGCAGCCCACTGCTCGTTGGCCTGGGTGTTGGTGAGTTTTTTCTTGCATCAGATACCGCTGCGCTGATTCCGGTCACCCAGGAGTTTATTTACCTTGAAGACGGTGATCTGGTTGATATTTGCGAAAGCAAACTGAAAATTCTTGATGAAAGCGGTGCCGAAGTTAAGCGTCCGGTAAAGACATCGACACTGTCGCTTGGCTCGGTAGACAAAGGTCCTTACAAGCACTTCATGCTCAAAGAGATCTACGAGCAACCCAATGCTGTGCGTGCAACTCTGCAGGACCGTATTACCGACAACAGTCTGTTGTTAAACGGTTTTGGTGATCTCGACCCGGCACTGTTAAGACGCGTCGAAGCGATTCATATTGTTGCCTGTGGTACCAGCTACCATGCCGGACTGACTTCCAAGTACTGGTTCGAAGAATACACGCAGACACCTTGTACCGTAGAGATCGCCAGTGAATATCGCTACCGCACTGTGGCGGTACCGAAAAATACACTGTACATCACGCTGTCGCAATCCGGTGAAACCGCCGATTCACTGGCGGCACTTGAAGAAGTAAAAAGTTCGGGGCTGTACCTCGGTACGCTTGCTATTTGTAACGTCCCTGAAAGCACTCTGACCAGAGAAGCGGATGCAACACTGCTAACCAAGGCGGGGCCTGAAATCGGTGTGGCATCTACCAAAGCATTCACCACACAGCTGGTCGCGCTGCAACTGGTTGCTTTGACCATGGCAAAAGCCAAGGAAACTCAGACAGAAGAGCAGCGTGCTGAGATTATCCGCGCGTTGTACGAAAGCCCGATTACCATGGAGCGACTGCTGGGCCTTGATCGCACAATCGAGCATCTGGCCGAACAATTCGTTGAAAAAGACCATGCGATTTTTCTTGGCCGCGGCCCAATGTTTCCGATTGCGCTTGAAGGTGCTTTGAAACTGAAAGAAATATCATACATTCATGCCGAAGGTTACCCGGCAGGCGAACTCAAGCATGGTCCACTAGCGCTGGTTGATAATGAAGTACCGGTGATTGCAATTGCACCAAACGATAATCTTCTCGAAAAGCTCAAGTCCAACCTCGAAGAAGTCCGTACACGTGGTGGTCAACTTTATGTAATGACGGAAGAAGACACCGACATAGAATCTATCGATGGCTTAAAGCTGGTGAAGATTCCAGGCTGCCCTGAAGCAGTAGCGCCATTGTTGTTAACAGTACCGCTGCAACTGCTGTCGTACCACGTGGCTGTGATGCGTGGCACTGATGTAGATCAACCCCGTAACCTCGCAAAGAGTGTTACCGTAGAATAGTACTCTGCGAAGGCTCGCGGGCAATAGCCTGCGAGCCGTTAATTTGTCCTGATCCCTTTTTAAAGGCGTCATTAAACTGCATACTTCAGTGCTATCGTTGTAGCTTTGACAGTTTGACTAATGAACAAGACTAAACCTCTGCGCTCTGCGCTTTATATGCCTGCGAGCAACGCAAGAGCTATCGAAAAGTCCCGCACAATACCAGCGGATGCAGTGATTTTTGATCTTGAAGATGCTGTTGCACCCGATGCAAAACCGCTGGCACGTGAACAATTGTGTGAGGCGTTCGAGCAGCCTGAATTCGGTGGCAGTACCACGGTGGTTCGCACCAACCGGATCAATTCTGCAGATTATCTGAAGGACCTCGATACCGTTGCCGCCTGCAAACCGGACGCGGTGTTGCTGCCGAAAGTGTCAACCGTCGATGACGTTGAAACCTTCGAGGCCGACGCGATTAACCGGGGGTTCAAAAATGAATGCCAGACCTGGTACATGATTGAAACTGCAGCCGGGTTGATCAATCTGCGTGAAATAATCACCGCCGGCCTCGACAGCCGTTTTAGGGTCGGGTGTCTGATTGTCGGTCATAACGATATAGCGCTCGACACAGGCGTGTCACTTGAAGGCGGGAGGGATTATCTGTTGCCCTGGCTGATGCAGCTGGTTTTGCACGGTCGCCACTTTGGTGTACCGGTACTCGACAGTGTCTACAACAATTTCAAAGACACAGAAGGCTTTGCCGCCGAAGCAGCGCAGGCTAAAGCCATGGGGTTCAGCGGTAAAACACTGATTCATCCGGCACAGGTTGACATTGCTAACGACGTATTTAGCCCCTCGCCGGATGAAATGGCAGAAGCCAAAGCAATCATCAATGCCTTCGCACAGCCGGAAAACGCAAATGCCGGTGTGATCAGTCTGGACGGTAAAATGGTAGAGCGTCTGCATCTACAGCAGGCTGAAGAGTTGGTGAGTCGATATAGTTAGGGGATGTTCGAAAGGTACAACATTCTACAACGACTACCTGTACTCACGCCCGCACACTGGTCGCTGGAAATAAAAAGCATGCTTATACTAGTTGTTTAAAATGCTTAGTAATACTGACAAACTGAAATCCCTAGTTTTCCCAGTTATCGGGGATGTGTCCAATAAGTGCTTGTATGGCACTATAGTTATCTGCAGTTCTAACGTTCAATTGGTGTGTTAAAGAGTAAGGTAAATTCAGTTTTTTGCTTGCGTAGACCACTTCGTCTTTGTTCGCATCGAAGTATTCAATTTGCAAGAAACTGCATAGTGATTTAAGTGAGTTGTTATTCCCGTCACTAAAAATCTCTTCGTAAAACAAAATAATTACCCGATCACGCGGTATCACCGAAAAAACCTTATCTAAAACCTGTTGGTATTCATTTAGTTCAGATATCTCTTTGTCAGCAAGCCATCTGTCAATATCTTTAACTGGGTCGCTGTCGAAAAAACGTGCCTTATGTTTGATATGAGACCACAGGCGTTTCTTCGGGTCTCTCAAAACAATAATGTATTTGGTGTTTTCAAAGCAAGTGTCCAGTAACTGAAGATGTTCCGGATGTAATGTCGCATAAGTAGTAGACATCTCACCAAAGCACAGGTGGTCATCATCGTAACCTGTCATCAATATCTTTCTGTAATTTTCGATGAAAAGAGTGTCGTCCGACAGCAGCGGGATGGAATAAATTTCTGTCAGCAGCCTTATCAGCGCTATATTGGCATCTGTGTTATTCTTGTTACTATCCAGTTTTTTTATCGTGTTAATTAGATTTCGCTGGAAAAGATCATCCATCCAGCGATATAAATCCGGACGGAATCGACGGTTAAACAGTTGAAGTTCCTTAATAGGCGGTATTTGCACCGCTGGATTGGTCCGTAGGTATTCTGCTAGCCATGTAGTTCCAGATTTTGGTAGGCCCAGTAAACAGAAAAAATTCCCTGTACTGTCGATTTCGTTATTCATCATGTTTGAAACCGACTTGCCATAATTCGTCATTATTTATCTTCCTGTGGCAGGATTTGGACTCAGCGAAGTGACAATTCCTATCTAGTATTCAGGATCTGTACAACGGAGTCCTGAATCATGTGTCAGATTAAAAAGAACTGCTATTGGCTGCGTCTGCAGGTTTTGATTGCCTGCCTTGCCATTTCTGTGATGTATACGTTGCTTGCGTAGCAACCTGGTTTTTCTAGCAGACTTTACCGGGGTTTAGAATATTCTCCGGATCAAGAGACCGCTTTAAAAGCTGCATGGTGCTGATTTCTTCCGCGCTGCGTGAGTAAGGCAGGTATTGCTTTTTTAACATGCCGATGCCGTGTTCTGCCGAAATTGAGCCACCCAGCTTGCTCAGTCTTTCAAAAACCACGCGGTTGCAGTGCTCGTACCATTCGCGCTGTGTTGCATCGTAACTCTGTATTTTTACCGGCTGTTGGCCGGGATCATTGATAAAGTTCTGTGGTTCCGGTGCAATGGTCACATGCAGATTGTTGTCTGCCAGATGGCCGTATGCATAGACAATAACATCGGGCCAGTCCTGCCTGAGCACTGTGCGTATTTCATCGAGGTAGGTTTGCATTTGATCAATCGGCAGGCTGATATCGTAAATAAACAATGGCTGGTGTCTTAAAGTCAGGTCGACGTTTTCCCGAATACTCCATATTTCCGCACGTTCATTTTCAGATTTCGCGATCACCGCATCGGTGATTAAATTGTTTTCCATTGCCGCTTCCAGTGCCTGCATAAATTGCAGCTGATCCGATTCTTCATGTGCACCGCGGGATTCTATTATTGCGTACGCGAAAGCGTCGACACTCATTGGCGAACGGGTCGAGCCGGTTATTTGTGGGTTGGTTGAAAGTCGGTAGTAGTCGTTCCAGAGTATTTCGAAAGCATTGAGGTTTGCGTTTAGAGCACGGGTGATGTGCGCGAGTGTAGCGGTGACCTGTTCAAAATTATCAAACGAAACCAGTGCTGTATTACAGGTAGGTGTGTCGGGCCTGAGCCGCAACACAGCGCGGGTCACAATGCCCAGCGTTCCTTCGCTGCCGATAAAAAGCTGTTTCAGATCATAGCCGGAATTGTCCTTCATCATTTTATTTAGCGAGCTTAGTATCGTACCGTCGGCAAGTACCACTTCAAGGCCAAGTATTTGTTCACGTGTCATTCCATAGCGCAACACAGAAAGACCGCCTGCGTTGGTAGAGATGTTTCCGCCTATTGTGCAGGAGCCGCGCGCACCGAGATCAAGTCCGTAAAACAGGCCGGCATCGGTCGCTGCCTGCTGGACAGTTTGTAAAACGCAGCCGGCCTGTACCGTCATTGTGCGATTTACAGTATCTACTGATTCGATTTCCTGCATCCGTTCAAGCGATAAAATAACGTCCTTGTTGGTGCTCTTTTCACCGTCGGCCAGTCCGGTGACACCACCATGTGTCACCACCGGTTGCCGGTGTGCACTGCAGATTTTTAATATCTGACTGACTTCATCGGTACTGGCAGGCCGCACCAGTGCCAGTGCCTGCATGGGTGACGGGTCCCAGAAGTGAGTGGCCCGCTGCGATACCTGTTCGGCGCTGAGCACATGCCCCCGGCCCACTATAGTTTCAAGCTGTTCTATCAGGTCCGCCATCTCATGTTTCCCCCGGTGGTTTTGTGATCTAACTAATTATCCAAGTCTGCCATAAAAAGTCATTCTGGCTGATTCGGACAGTGAAATACCGGGCTCTGTGTTGTAGGCGAGTACCACCAGTAAACGAGTAGTGTTACCGATTGTCGGGGTCACACGATGCATGGAGTTATGCCCTCTGAACAGACACAGCGTGCCGGCTTCCAGTTCAAGTGTTTCCGGTTGAGTACTTCCGTCGAGCACTGCAGCTACTGCGTCAAAGTTGTTATCACCGGATGAAGTGCGCAGATCTTTTACGTACTCAAACTTACCACCCTGCTCTGGTGCCTGAATTAAAAGGGTGATGGCAAATGACGAATTATCAAAATGCCACCCCAGTTCCTGTCCTTCGCTTGCGTAGTGCAGGTTGATTGAAGAAAGCGGGTCTGCGTATTCATGCAATGCATCTACACGCAGCACTGCGCATAAAAATTCCTGAAACTGTTGCGAGTGGTACAGCGTATTGAGTGCCGACTCCTGAGGAATCTGATCAGTGGTGATGCATCCTTTACTTGAAGTGACCTCGCGGTTACGAGGGTGTTGTGCCGGGTAGTTATTATCCGGCGGGCTGAGATAGACGTTATGGTTGCTTTGCGTGAAGTAGGCGAGGTGCTTTTGTTGTTCACCTTCCTTCCTGATCGACTGTATAGCGCCGGTTTGCAAAAAATTCGGTAGCACAAGTG
>CAYZVB010000146.1:765-2444 GCA_964481315.1 uncultured Granulosicoccaceae bacterium | reverse complement strand
TCGAGGCTTTTTCGGCATTCACGGCGGAACGCCTCCGAAGTAATAGGGTAGTCAGACTGATTTACTATTTTTGGAAATTGCATAAGTCTGCTGGTCCGGGGGAAGTAGTATTGACAGCAGTATAATCACTAACAAAAAACAAGAGTAGTACCAGTGTTGTGTCGTCGATATTTAATCCATTAACCACCTTCTGTATAAAAGGCTGAATCCTGTAATAATTGCTAACGGATGTTTCTGTAACAATGGATTGGTGTTGAGTGAAACGGAACACCAATGGAATTGTCGCTGCTTTTTGTAGTATTTTTTATTCGCACGTTTGCGTTTGAGCCGTTCAAAATTCCGGCTAATTCTATGTATCCCACTTTAACACCCGGCGATTTTGTGGTTGCCAGTAAGATTGGGTACGGCAACCACAAATTTTCGGGTTTGAGGTGTTGAGAACGCCTTTGTTTTCCTCTGTCGAACGCGGGGATGTCGTTGTTTTTGAATATCCTCCGGATCCAAAGCTCTCCTATATCAAGCGTGTGATAGGAATGCCGGGTGACACCATTAAAGCAGTGGATGGTCAGTTCTACATTAATGGTAAAAGGGTCAAAGTGGAAGTTCAGTCTGTGAGCAGTGATTACAAGTATCTGACAGAATCTCATGAGAATGTCAGCTATACCATTGCCCGCAGTACTGATCGTGGTGCGCAGAGTGACTTCAGCGTGACGGTGGAACCTGGCAGGTATTTCGTTTTAGGTGATAACCGTTTCAACTCCAATGACAGCAGGTACTGGGGGTTGGTACCGGAAGAAAATCTCATTGGTAAGTTGTTTTATGTGCATTCATCTGATGAATCAAATCATTAAATGAAATACTGCTGACTGGCTGTTGCGGGTTCTGCGTTGTATTGATTATTCAGGCAGTAAAACTCGAATCCGCGGTCCGGAATAGTGCCATAGTGACTCTCCGTTAAATGCACTGTGCTCAAGGTGAGTCACGTACCAGAAAACACTGTCTTCACGATCTATGTTTTCATTGTTGTTAAACAATGAGCCGATTTCACCGCGAGGCCCCCACAGCCAGGCGGCGGATTCATTACTTTTATAGGTTCTGACAGCAACATCCCACCGTGAAAAATCGTCTGGGAATCCATCTTCACGCCCGGGAATTATTTCTACGCGTGTACCGGTTTCTGCGTCCTGTATGCTCCAGAAAGTTGTCGCTGACCGGGTGTCGTTGAACTCTGTGGACTGCAGGTTACCGGTGTTTTTAAATACCTGATCATTGGCGCTGCCGTCGATATCAAAGTCGAATCGCCAGTGGGCATGGTGAGTGTGGTCTTCAGCACATTGCAACCCGCGACTGAATACAAACGCATCGAAGTACCCGCGATTGCTGAATACCCAGGATTGATAAATTTCGTATTCACCCAGTTTCGCGTTAACACCCATCTCAAGAAAATGCTCGCCGTCTTTCTCGTAGGTTCGCTGACAAAGTTTATCGCCACCGCAGACAGGAATATCTTCGTGTTGTGCAATTGGAACGTAATTGCCGGTCCATAAAATATCTGCAAAAGGTCCGCATGCATCATTAAGGTATTCGACGCGCATCACCGGAAAGCTCGCATGATGCAGTATTTGATGCTCGCGATAATAAACGTGCTTTAAGGTAAGTTACCATTTGAGCATGGACAG
>CAYZVB010000146.1:0-755 GCA_964481315.1 uncultured Granulosicoccaceae bacterium | reverse complement strand
TGCTGTAGTCAAATTGCCAGTCGAACCAGTCTATGCGACCTGACTCTGCGTGTGCTACACAGGTAGTAACCACCGTCAGAAAAATAAGCACCAGCTTTTGCAGTGCGTTAGAAAATGGTGTCTGCAGGCTGTTGGTCACAGACGGCCGCCTTTAATCACAATCTGATCGCTCAAGTCCACTGTTGCGCGGTATAGCGGAGTGGTTCCGGCGCCGTGGCCAAATGTCACGTATATCAGCCTGTGCTCGTGAAATTGTTTACCGCTGGCAGCAACCTGTGCAGCAGTGGGATGGGTAAGCAGGGCAGCACCTGTCAGCTGGCCGGTGTCGTGCCCCAGGCTTTGAAGATAGTCAGCTGCCATGGCAATTGCCCGACTACTCTCATCGGAGGTTTCTGCCGGTTGGTAATCACTGGCTGGTGCCTGATTTACTGTGATGATGTTGCCGGTGTCAATCTTTACCGTTACCACTTCATTGCTGTCGTAGTTAAACAGCTCAATCTCGGTTGATTGCTTTGACGTTGATTTTTCGCCGCTTGTGTAACTGCCGAGAAGCTCGAATCTGCTGCCAATGGCGCGGAGAACGTCGATGTTTTGCATTGCCAGATCAAGTGCCGTGGCGTTTTTAATGTCACGAATTGCCGGTCGGGGATTTTCGTTTACGTAGCCCTGAGCGTTGCTGATCCCTACAGGCTGTGGCGGCTAGACACCTGCTTCCACCTGGGTATAAGCGATGTGGGTGTCGGTATGGTTATCTG
>CAYZVB010000145.1:438-12970 GCA_964481315.1 uncultured Granulosicoccaceae bacterium | reverse complement strand
GGTTTTAATACAAAAAAGGCACCAGAAGTTAAGAAAGTAGCGTATAAACCCATAAATTCGGCGCTATTTTTTATAAAAACATAGTAGTTGGCGGTTAATCTTTCATTGAATTAATAGCTAAACAACGCTTCGTTTAATCCAATCATGTAGTGGCAAACAGCTTAATTGTGGATAAGTGATAGCTGAACAAGCCTTAACTAACATACGTTGAAGCACTCTGAAGTGCTCTAACACCGTATAGATCCATTCTGATTTATCCAGCTGAATCGACTTGAATCATCATCAATGAACACTGAATCATTTAAAAACGCATCATTGTTAAGAAGAATTGCGGCAATTTTTTACGATCTGTTACTCCTGACAGGCGTTTTATTTACCGTTTCGGCTGTCGCAGTGGCGGTTAACAAAGGTACTGCGGTAACACATCCGCTCTATTACCTGTGTCTGATACTGGCTACCTTTGTCTTTTATGGATGGTTCTGGACCAACGGTGGTCAAACGCTGGGACTGCGCACATGGAGACTCAAAGTAATAGGTAATTCAGGTGAAAGTTTAAGCTGGAAAGACGCTGCCATTCGCTTTGCAGCATCCTGGATAGCGTTTCTACCCGCTGCTGCCGGCTTATTATGGATATTGTTTGATCGGGATAAACTGGCCCTGCACGACCGGTTATCTTCAACAAAAGTAGTAGTTGTTCCGAAAAATATCGCCAAGAAACAATAAACAATGCAACCCGATAGCACTAATCAGGTAATACGCTGAAGCCCCAACATGGCAATCACTGAGAACAGAATGAGCGGTATCAGTGTACTAACTGCCGGCGACAACCCATTAGCCAGCCCCAGATGAGTCACCAGCCGGTTTAACAGGAAGTAACCAATGCCAAGCAGAATGCCAACAAACATTTTCTGCCCTACGCCACCTGCCCGCTGCGATGCAAATACAAATGGCAACGACAACATCAGCATAATCATGGTTGAAACCGGATTCGCTATTTTGGTCCAAAGCGCAAGCTCGGTAACCCGACTGTCCAGCTGATTTCGCTTCAGATAACGGATCTGATTAACCAGGTTGCTGGCAGACATCGATTCAGCCGGTACAGACAACCCTTTTAACAACTCAGCATTCACCAATAACGGCCATATTTCCGTTTCAGCAGTTTCAGTGCGCAGAGAAGCGGCATTAAACAAAGTTCTTTTTACCGACTCCAGGCGCCAGTGTCCGTCAGTCTGTTGTTGCGCCTGTTCCGCCTGCACAACACTTTTTAATGTGCCGTTATCAAAGTCGTAGACACTGATATCAACCAAAGTCGTATCGGACAGAACGGACTTTATATTGACAAACAACGGCCCCGACTTGGCCCAGTAACCGGTTTGAGAGCTAAGGGAAACACGATCAGACAATGCTGCTGCCCGCACTTCATGCGCCTGCCGTTCAGCATCTGGCATTAAAAACTCACCAACCAATGCAACCAGCAACATCAGGATTAGCCCGATTAACGCAACCGAGCGCGCGATCTGCATTATAGAGATGCCAGCCGAACGCATTACCGTTAGCTCGCTGTGGGTTGCCAACCCGCCAAGCCCCAGCAAACTGCCGAGCAATACCGCCGGTGGAAATAACTCGTATGCAGACCCCGGCATGCGGAGTAATACATAGATCATGGCGGTTGAGACACTGTAACTGCCCCTGCCAACATCATCGAGCTCACCGATAAAGCCGAAAATGCCAGTCAGTGCGACCAGCACCAACAGCACCAGCAGCGTGTTTAACAGGACAGTTTTGCCAATGTAGCGCGCGATCAGGCTCATCGCAGAGAGGCCTTTGCTATTTGCTGCTCACTTTGCATTACAGCACTCATACAGAACGTACCCGCCCGCTTATCCACGACAATCCGTAGCGACGAATCGTGAAATAAAGAATAACGCCTACAAAAAGCACATGAACCCACCATACACCGACCACTGTTGGTACTTTTCCGGCAGCGGTCCACTTACGGCTAAGCACCAGCAGATTGGCATATGGCACGTAGATAAGGATCGCAACAACAATCTTTGAGTAACGGCCCTGGCGCGGAGAGGTATGCGAAAGCGGCACAGCCAGCAGCGCCAGCAGCAACGCTGCCAGCGGTATAGAAATACGCCATTGTATTTCAGCAATTGACTGACTGCTGCCTTCACGCCACAACTCGGCTATTGAACGTGCAGAGTTTTCTACTGCGGCTGTAGCCTGTTGCCTGCCCGGCAGCCGCACACCATGGCGTGCAAACTCAGTGCGCTGATAGCTCTGACCGTCAGGGTTGGCAATAACGGTGACACCGTCTTTAAAAACAATATATTCATTATTGTCCTGATCACGCTGATAGGTTGCAGAGTCTGCGGTTTCAACCTCGAACGCACCGTCTTCCAGCGTGCGGTGAACAAACACCTGGTTAAACTGATTGTTTGCCGCAGAATGGCTTTCGGTGTAAACCACCGCTGTACCATCAAGAATTTCCACAAAACGACCGGCCCCGAGCACACTCGACACCGACTGACTGGCAACTTTGTCGGTGACGCTTTGTTCGAGCCTTGCCGCCCACGGTGATGCCCAGAAGGTTAGTGCGGTGATTAACACAACACCGATCAGTCCATTCAACAGCACCGGCTTGTAAAGCGATTTGAGCCCGGCACCACATGCCGCACTGGCAGCCATTTCGTTGTCCCGGTACATCCTGCCGAAAGCCAGGAGTACGCCCAGGTACAAACCTAACGGCACCAGAGTCACCAACAGATTGACAACTTTAAGTCCGAGCAATACCAGCAGTGCATCGGCAGGCAGGCGGCCTTCGGTGACACGGGAGAGAATTCTGGCCAGCACATTGGCGACCATTATCACCAGCAATACAATAGTCACCGCTGCCCACGTGAGCGATATTTCCCTGAATATGTAGCGATCGAGAACGCCGAGCATAGATATTTAGCAGCCGTGTTCAGTAAATTCCGGTCCGCCGGACGAACCATTCATTGTGTGCAGGATGCGTGATGATAACAAACCCAGTAATATTGTTGATAAGTGTGTTTACCCGGCACCCGTACACACTGTGAACTGACGTTAAAAAAAACCTGTCACTATCTACTAACCAGTCGCTATACAAGAGGCCACACCATTGGATATCAGCGTTTCGAATGCAGACCCCGCCAACATCAAATCAGGCTGCCTGGTATTGCCGGTTTCCAACCAACGCAAACTGTCGGGCAGTGCCGCTGCGATAGACAGCGCCAGCGACGGATTTATAAGCGAAATACTTAAGCAGGGCGACTTGTCAGCCAAGCCCGGCGCTACCGTCACACTGCACAAAGTGCCAAATGTAGCTGCAAAACGGGTAGTACTGATAAACACAGGTAAAAGCAAAGCCGCTGACGTACTCAGCGTGGCCGAATTTGAAAAAATCGCTGCCGCACAGGCATCGGTTCTGGTCGTTCTTAACAGTAAAGATGCAACCAGCTGTCTGCTTGAAGTTGAAGTCGACAACAGAGATGCTGCACGCAGTGCACAGACACTGGCACAGGCCGTGGTGGCACGCAGCTATCGCTTCGACCTGCATAAGAGTAAAAAATCCGACCCGGTAAACCTTGGCAAGCTGGCTTTTCACACCGCAGACAAAAAACACAACAAGGCCATAGCCATAGGCGCTGAGCAGGGCGTCGGCATAGGTAACGGTATGCAGACTGCCCGCGACCTTGGCAATATGGCAGCCAACGTCTGTACACCGACCTACCTTGCCGATCACGCCAAACAACTCAAAAAATCGCTTCCTGCGCTGAAGGTCACAGTGCTCGGGGAAGCACAGATGGCAAAGCTTAAAATGGGATCGTTGCTCAGCGTGTCCGCCGGCAGCGAGCAGGAAGCGAAACTCATCTGTATGGAGTACAAGGGCGGCAAAGCAAACGCCAAACCGGTGGTTCTGGTGGGTAAGGGAATCACCTTCGACACCGGCGGCATATCGATTAAGCCGTCAGCCGGTATGGATGAAATGAAGTTCGATATGTGCGGTGCTGCCAGTGTCTTCGGTGTAATGCAGGCCGTGGCTGAACTGAAGCTGCCAATCAATGTGGTTGGTGTTGTTGCTGCGGCAGAGAATATGCCGGGCAGCAAAGCTACCAAACCCGGTGATATTGTTACTTCCATGTCAGGCCAGACCATTGAAGTGCTGAATACCGACGCCGAGGGCCGCCTGGTGCTGTGCGATGCACTCACGTATATAAGTAAGTATAAGCCCGATGTGGTTATCGACATTGCCACACTCACCGGCGCGGTGATTATTGCGCTTGGTCATCACACCACCGGTTTAATGAGTAACGACGACGCACTTGCCGGTGATCTGTATGACGCCGGTGTGGAATCCAGTGACAAGTGCTGGCGACTGCCCATCTGGGATGAATATCAACAGCAACTGAGCAGTAACTTTGCAGACATTCCGAACATTGGCGGACGGGCCGCCGGCAGCATTACTGCCGGTTGTTTCTTGTCGCGATTTGCCACCGACTACAAATGGGCCCACCTTGATATCGCCGGCGTCGCCTGGAAACAGGGGGCAGCAAAAGGTGCGACAGGCCGACCGGTGCCGATGTTAATGGAATATCTGATTAACCGGGCCGGCTGAACAGCATCATGACCAGGGTCGAATTCTATATTCTCGACAGTGATACCACTGAACAACGACTTGCCTGTGTGCAGCGTCTGGTACTGCAGACGCTGGGCCGCGGCAAGTCGATACATATTCATACCGGCTGTGCCAGCGAGACCGGACAATTAGTCCGGCAGTTTCAGCATCTGCGTGAAGCCGACAACATCACTATTGACCATAAGGGCGAGCCTGCACCGGACATTAACGTATTGATCAATATGTCCGCCGAGGTTCCATTCTTTTTCAGTCAATTCGAAACCACTATTGAAGTGCTACACGACGAAACACAAACCCGTGAAATGGGCCGCGAACGCTACCGTTATTATCAGGAACGCGGCTATCCGCTCTTTCACAATAAGGTAGAGCAGGAGGCGCAGCTGGAGCTGGTGTGAATACCACTCCGGTCAGCCCGGCTGCATCGTCACCATTGTGTCTGCGATGCGCCAGCATCCGTACCATCCCGTGAATAAACCGGGCTAGCCTGCATTATTCACAAGGCGACCGGACACGCGCTCGCAACGCGGACTTCTACCGCGCAGACCCCTGGTTCCTGCTACTATTAATCCAACTATTGTTTGCAACCGATACCCACCGATTTCCATGGATAAAACCTACGATCCTGCCGCCATAGAGCAGTCCTGGTACGACTACTGGGAGCGCGAAAATCACTTTGTTCCTGACGGTAACGGCGACCCTTACTGCATTATGATTCCACCGCCGAATGTCACCGGCACGCTGCATATGGGGCACGCATTTCAGGACACCGTGATGGATACCCTGATTCGCTACCATCGTATGAAGGGCGATAACACGCTGTGGCAACCGGGCACCGACCACGCCGGTATCGCCACGCAAATGGTGGTCGAACGACAGCTGGCAATGCAACAGAAAAGCCGCCACGACTTAGGCCGCGATGCGTTCATCGACCGCGTCTGGCAATGGAAAGAAGAGTCCGGTGGACACATCACCCGCCAGTTGCGGCGCATGGGTGCCTCGCCAGACTGGAATCGTGAACGCTTCACGATGGATGAAGGCTTGTCGCATGCCGTAAGAGAAGTGTTTGTCACACTCTATGATGAAGGTTTGATCTACCGCGGCAAGCGACTGGTCAACTGGGATCCGGTACTGCACACAGCCCTTTCTGATCTTGAAGTGCTTAGTGAAGAAGAACAGGGCCATCTGTGGCACCTGCGCTACCCACTGACTGATGGCAACGAATTTCTGATTGTTGCAACCACCCGACCGGAAACCATGCTCGGTGATACCGCTGTCGCCGTACACCCGGAAGATGAACGCTACAAACACCTGATTGGCAAAACCATTACGCTGCCGCTTGTCGGGCGTGAGATTCCTATTATTGCCGACGATTACGTTGATCCGGAATTCGGTTCCGGCTGCGTAAAAATAACACCTGCCCACGACTTCAACGACTACGCCATGGGGCAGCGGCACCAGCTCGACATTATCAATATCTTTAACGATAACGCCGAAATCAACGACAACGCTCCTGCCGCGTACCAGGGCATGGACCGCTACGATGCGCGCAAACAAATTGTTAAAGACCTGACTGAGCAGGGTCTGCTTGAACGTATCGACGATCATAAGCTAATGGTACCGAGAGGCGACCGGTCAAACTCAGTGGTCGAACCTTACCTGACCGATCAGTGGTACGTAGACCTGACCCGCGAAAAACAGGCAGACGGACGTCCCGGCGGTAAAGCGTTAATTACCAACCCGTCTATCGATGTGGTTAAAAACGGCACTATTAAGTTTGTCCCTGAAAACTGGTCAAAGACGTACTACCAGTGGCTTGAGAATATTGAAGACTGGTGTATTTCACGGCAAATCTGGTGGGGCCATCGCATACCGGCGTGGTATGACGACGACGGCAATATCTATGTTGCACAAACCGAAGAACTGGTACGCGAAAAATACGCGCTGTCTGCCGACCTTACCCTGCACCAGGACGAAGACGTACTCGACACCTGGTTTTCATCGGCGCTGTGGCCGTTCTCGACACTGGGCTGGCCCGAGCAAACCAAAGCGCTCGACACCTGGTACCCCACCAGTGTTCTGGTTACCGGCTTTGACATTATCTTTTTCTGGGTTGCCCGAATGATTATGTTCGGGGTTAAGTTCATGGATGGCGAAGTACCGTTTCGCGATGTGTATATTCATGGACTGGTGCGTGATGCCAGCGGACAGAAAATGTCCAAGTCCAAAGGCAACGTGCTTGACCCGCTCGATATTATCGACGGCATTGATCTCGAAAGCCTGGTACAGAAACGTACCGAAAACATGATGCAGCAGCATCTGGCCGACAAAATCGAAAAGCAGACACGCAAGGAATTTGAAGGCGGCATACCGGGCTACGGTACCGATGCAGTTCGCTTTACGTTTGCCATTCTTGCTTCAACCGGTCGCGATGTGCGGTTCGATCTAAAACGTGTTGAAGGCTATCGCAACTTCTGTAACAAGTTGTGGAATGCCAGTCGCTACGTACTGATGAACGTCGATGACTTACCCTCAAGTCAACCTGCCGAGCTAACACTTGCCGACAAGTGGATTATTTCGCTGCTGCAAAAGCTCGAACAGAGCGTCACCGACCACCTCGACCACTACCGGCTCGACCTCGCTGCCAAGGAAATCTATGAGTTCGCATGGAACGAATACTGTGACTGGTACCTGGAGCTTGCCAAGCCAACCCTTAACGCAGACGACAACAGCACTATTAGCGCAGCGCAGCAACTGGGCACCCGCAACACGCTGGTTGGTGTACTGGAAGCACTGCTCAGGCTGACCCATCCGGTAATGCCTTTCATTACCGAAGAACTGTGGCAAAAAGTCGCGCCAAAAGCCGGCAAGAGCGGCGACACCATCATGCGCCAGCCATGGCCGGTCAGCCAACCCGAAAAGATCGACGAAAACGCAGTAGCGGAAATCGACTGGGTGAAGTCGTTCGTACTGGGCATTCGACGTATTCGCGCTGAAATGGATATTGCGCCCAGCAAACCACTGCCGGTGATCTGTGAAAACGTATCCGCCGAAAACGCCGGTCGAATTGAGCAACATCAGTCACTGCTGGTAAGCATGGCCCGGATTCAGGAAATCACGGTATTGAACCCTGATGAACAGGCACCTGAATCTGCTACCGCGCTGGTCGGTGATATGAAAATACTGATTCCACTGGCGGGTCTTATCGACAAAGACGCCGAGATCGCGCGGCTGGCCAAAGAGAGCGCCAAGCTTGCCAAAGAAAAGGGGCGTCTCGAAGGCAAACTCGGTAACGAGAGTTTTACGGCCAAAGCACCGGCTGCGGTAGTCGAAAAAGAAAAGCAGAAGCTTGCAGACGTACTGGTTGCACTGGAACAGCTGGAAGCACAAAAAAACCGTATTGAATCACTATAACCCCGTGAATTTGCAGCATAGAAGACAGGCCGGCGTATCATGAGTAGCGACACAAAAATTATAAGCATCTGCAACTCAAAGGGAGGTGTGGGTAAATCAGTGGTCACGCTAATGATGGCCACAGCAATCGCAGAGCAGAAAAACAAAAAAGTTCTGATTATCGACTGCGACTCGCAGGCCACCGTATACGAACTGGCCGAGCAGGAAAAAGAACAATACCCTGATGACGAACCACTGGTGGAGGTGGAAGCGCTCAGCCCGCGAAGAGTCAATACCTTCCTGAAACGCTTTGGTGATGACTACGATCTGATATTCATCGACATTCCGCGTATGACCGATAAAAAAGCAGACAACCCCACGGTCATGCTGCTGTATAACTGCGACGGTATCCTGGTACCTGTGATCGGATCCGATGTCGATGTGCTGGCCACTCAGGAGTTTCTGGCAGTGATTGAAGACTGCCGCAGCTTTAAAGAAGAGATGAAAGAAGACTTCACGGCGTACGGATTTATTAATCGCAGAAACCTGCGAAAAAGCAATCAGGAAGCAGAGTCAACGCTTAAAAAAGCGGGCCTTAAAATGTTTACCAACTCGCTGTCCGATCTGCGGATATTTACTTCTCCATCGGTTTTTCAGTCACCGCTGCAAACAGCCGAGGGGCAGCGACGATTCGAGCTTTTTTATAAAGAGTTCTGTCGCAAATTCAAGGTATAGCACTAACGGAAAATTACGCGTAAAGCCTGCATGCGACTAACCGCATTGCAGGCAAAACGCTGAAACCGCGTGCTTTTAAAACTACCAGAACACGATTAGTTTCGCCCCAAGCGCCCCGGGAGCGCCTTCAGTCATATCGAACAGCGCCTGCTGATAAGTTACCTCGGTGGCGATATTCACGTTCGCCGTTCGGTAGAAATGCATACCCATTCCCGCCTCAAGGCTCCAGCCGGACTCAGACTCGCCCTGACTGAACAGCGCACTGCTTGACTCCGGATCATGCGCTTCCACGCTGGTATAGCCCACAAGCCCAACCGCATAAGGCGCGTGTTGTTTGCGATTCAGATAGTAATGACCGCCAAGCTGAAGACCTGTCATATCCGCACCACTGTCGGATACATTATTTGTGGTATACCCCGCCCTGATACTAACCTGATGGTCTACTCCCCAAAGCGCACCGGCTGTAAACATGACACCGGCATCACTGGTTCCAAGGTTTGCAGACTTAGACGGCCCAAAGCCCAGAAACGTTTGTCGCGTTGCCTTTGTTTTTACCGTAGTGCCTTTGGCTTCGCTGTTTGTCACGGTATCCACGGCAATATTTTTTTCAGCGGCAACATTATCCAGCGCCCCCGACACCAGACGTGCAGAAACCACATCTAGGTTATTCAGGCTGTCGGCCTTCAGTTTATCGGAATAAACCATCGTGCCGTCTTTAAGCTTGGTAAGTGAAACAATGTACGAACTGCCAAGCTTTATCGCATCGGATTTCAACACCCATTGCGGGTTGGCATTGCGATCGACAATGGTATGCCCTTTCGCTGAAAGCTCGCTCGCGATCAACCTTTGCACGGTACCCGACACTTCAGAAGGCTGGCGCGACTCCTCCAGATAAAACGTATCTGCAGCGGCGACAACAGGAACAAGACAAAGAACGGTAAGTAGTGATTTAAACATGGCTATCTCCAGTGATTGAACTTCAGTACGGAGACAGTGTGCTGATCACTGAAAAATGGCGCAATTAAAACCAAAAAAGTACAAAATGACAGACATTCCGTCGTTTACAGCTGTACTCTGCGCTGAGGAATGTGAAGCAGATCCGGTTTTACCGAGCGTCGATAGCCGCTCACAACGCTTTGAAACTCGCCTGGAAAGCCGGGTGCCTGTGAACAGAACCAGTGCGTCCATATATGTCCGAACAAAAGCGATCGCTCATTATACGGCGCTGAAAGTAGCTACCGCTTAAGCCCATTCATCGAGTTACAAATATTCTTTGTCTGATTTTTTTAATTTCAGTACCAATCCGCTTAGTTTCCGCAACCGACACACCTCTGCGTTGAGCGATAGTTTCCCACTGTGCAGAAGCAACACTCACCTGTTCGATAATTTCCTGCCACCGTTTTATGCCACATTCTTGCGCTACTCGCTCCAGATCTGCCAGGTCCGGATTACCACTACCGGCGATATCTGTGGTGTGATGGTTGTTTAACCCTGTGCTAAATGTCAGATCATAAGCGGGTGACAATACCCACCCTGTCGGCAGCCGTAGAAACGCAAAGTTCTTCGCGTGATCGTCCTTGTTATGCGTTAGGACGTTGAACACCATCAGACGATACGCTTTGTTGGCTTCAACCATGCTTTTCGTGATTTGTCTTGTGGCTTTAATCACTGCGTCGTAGCCAATGCTGGGTAGTCTGTAGTCTGCGTAGATGTAGCCGGCAAGACTTAGCAGATGATACCGCTTAGAACCCTCTCTATCGAAACGCTGCACTGCAAAAAACTCATCAGAGTTATTGTTACCCGCCACTTCCATTAACCGGCACTTTGGCATTGGCAGATCAGCCATCCGCGCCATGTCTGCATAGGCTATTTCGATACGCGCCATATCTTTAGGATCTTCTTTCGATCTAAATTTAACCAGCCAATGCGTAAAGCCACTAGGTAGCCTGGTAAACCCGGATAAACACTCATCACTTGAGTCTGAAAGAGCAACTGTCACTTTCGGCCGAGCTCCTCCTGGTGATCCACCCTGTATTTGTAGCTGTTCAAGTACCTCCGGCGTTTCTCCTGCCAGCAACTCATTTGCAGAGTTTGCCAATAGCGCTATATCTACCACATCACTATTTGAGGACATTGGGATTGCAGGCTCATAGCTCAACGCTCCCATCGCTCGTGAACCGATATAGGCCAGGCGATCAAGCGGCGTAATTTCGTGTCGTTGCCAACCCGCAACCTGCTGAAATGCCCTATCCATAAGCAACATCCCCCAACCATCAGGCAAAGAGTCGTTAAAAACTCCATGCAGGCCACTGAACTCCTGCGGTTGCGGCGAGAGTTGAAGGTGCTCATTAAACGGCATTGTTCGAGGTGACAGATCGAACCCTGATTCGAGCCACGAGGCGTCATATTGAAAGTAAATTTGACCACGTTGATCAACGCCCAGCTCTCCTACTATTTGATCATTGCTGGAGACGCGCAATCGGGTAACGTGCTTCACCGGCTCCCCCGTTGTCTTGGTGGCTTTTGCAGATCATTGATTGATGCAGGCGCTTTAGCATCGAACAGCGCCTCAAATTCTTTGGTGCAATCAAGCGCGAACGCGATGTCCAACAAATTGGTGAGACTGACCTCGCCTGACGTCTCGAAACGTTTGATACTGGCCTCAGTGACCCCGGACCTCTCCGCCAGAGAGCGACGAGACAGGTTCTCAGCGAGCCGCTGCGACTTCGCTTTGGTCGCAATTACTTTTAGCAAATCTGCTGTGGACACAATATTAATCGGCAATATATTACCCTTACCATCTATTATTTATTCTTAATGGATATTATATAGTCTATTATAGAACAGAAGCAAATCAAGTGACAGGTAGCTCGATACTCCGGACCGTGACTATTTTCCGGCTCGTCCGGCACGGCTCCGGAAGAACCGCTGGTGCCTGATTATGGAGAAAAACTCTGAATGTTGATCACAGATACGCCGAAAAGATCATACGAACTTTGTTCGTACCGATTATTTTTTCATTTGTTCGAATATGTAGCTGAGCATCAGTGTTGCTGTCGGCGGTAACCTTCCTCCCTAACCATGCCTTTCAACATTTGGGTTCCAGCTCATTTAATATCATGCGAACAATAGATCCTTTGCCGCTACGACTGAAATACTTTCATGTCGCACTTTGCCCACTGGTTTCCCATTGCGCTTCGGGGAGCGGATGACTCACAATCTCCCAGGAGGAATGCAATGGTTACTTCTATGTTCAAAAAAAGATTACAAAACTCTGAATGGTGATGACAACAAAGAATATAATCAACAATACAGTGGCACTGTCAATTCGTCCGTGGAGAACCTCAACGAGTACATCATTGTCTTTCTTCATTTTTCTTATTTTTTGCTCACCTATCCGTTAGTTATTAATACTGTCATCCCGCTGTACTTTTAGATCATGAATAAATTCATCAACACTGGACACATCTAAGTACTCGCTTGTATTTCGACAATATAGTTGATTGACATTTCCTTTCTCACAGAACCCATGAAGTACTCCATTTATTGAATAGTACGAGACGTCGAAGCCCAGACTCCGAAAAACTGGTTCCAAATCACATCTGTTGTCATCGATTGCAAAAGCGATAGATTTATATCTGCATCCCCGGTTGTGGGTAGAACCCCAGGCAACCAACACGGATAAAGCATGTTGCGCAGCAATGTATCCATAGGAATGATTAGCCATGTACACCTTAGAGG
>CAYZVB010000145.1:0-428 GCA_964481315.1 uncultured Granulosicoccaceae bacterium | reverse complement strand
GTTTTACGGAGTAAGTATTTAACCGAGCGAATATATCCAATGTCTCTTCGTAGCTTAGGTCGAAAAGCATATCTACACCGATCTCATATTTCAGTATTTCCGATTTTTCGCTTTGCGTAAGCCTTGAAAAATACTTCCCACCTAATTCTTGGTTGTGAGACTTGGAAATCATGAAATCATCATTTAGATATTCCAATATAGATCGCAGACGTTGCTGACCGTCAACTATGATGCGAGTGTTTCTAGAACCGATTAGATTCTGAGTCATCAATATTTTTGGAATAGGCTTGCCGCTAACAATAGTATCGAGCAAGTATGACTTTGCTTGTTTGGACCACACACCACGCCTCTGAAAATCAGGACTTAGAGACAATAGTGTATTGCTTCAGTCGGAATCGGACACGGGCCTGATCACGTTTAGAGACGTT
>CAYZVB010000144.1:0-13048 GCA_964481315.1 uncultured Granulosicoccaceae bacterium | reverse complement strand
CCGAGCGCAGCGAGTGAAAAACCTACTCAAACCCAATCTTCAAAGTCTCCACCAACACCTGCCGTATCAACTCAACACTCTCCGCTACATTATTTTCCACCTGACTAAAATTTATCCCCGACCCGACCTTACCGGCCGCACGGTTAACCACCATGGCACAGCAGGCGTATTTAAGACCAAGTTCACGTGCAAGGGCTGCTTCCGGCATTCCGGTCATGCCAACAATCGTGCAGCCATCTTTTTCCATGCGCCTGATTTCTGCGGCAGTTTCAAGTCGCGGCCCCTGCGTTGCACCGTAGACGCCGGACGGCACATGTTTTACTGCCGCTTCTTTGCATGCTTCTATCAGCTTTTGGCGTATGTCTGCCGAATACGGTTCGGTAAAGTCGATCTGCTGAAAGGTATCGTTTTTGGCACCGTAAAACGTGTGCGCACGATCATGGGTGTAGTCGATGATCTGGTCGGGAATAACAATATTTTTCTCGACGCAATCATCACTGATACCACCGACTGCCGCCAGCCCGATCACATGCGTTACCCCGACCTCACTGAGTGCCAGCAGATTTGCACGGTAGTTAACCATATGTGGAGGAATAGTATGGCGACGTCCGTGACGCGCCAGAAAAATCACCGGACAGCCGCCCAGCTCTCCATGGATTAGCGGGCTTGAAGGTGCGCCGTAAGTGGTCTTGACCATTTCACGATGATGTACGGTCAGGCCGGGCATATTGGTTAAACCAGTCCCGCCTATGATTGCGATTGTCGGCATTGAAGCTCCGCGTTGATTAATTCTCAGACCACTGCAAGACTGGTGCAGTGCAATAAGCCCGGCATGAGGTCACGTTTATATTATAGCGGTAGATGGTTCAGCGTTGGCGCGCGCTGGGCCACACACGTTCAATTACTGCAAAATTACGATGTCAGGCCCGCCAGTACTGTAAGACGTTGGCGGGTTGCAGCAAGCCGGGGCGATGCAGGTGGCACCACTTCGCGTGCAACCAGTCGCAACCGCCGCTCCATCTGCCGTGTGTTGCCCGTATCTATACCGTCGTGATCGAAAGCCGCAATTGCCGCCGGTCTGTCATTGCAGATTAATGCGAGATCAGAACCTGCGGCAATGGCCATGGCGGCCGCATCTGCCTGCGACATTGATTTTGTAATGGCACTCATCGATAAATCGTCACTGACAACAACACCGTCGTAATTCATCTGCTGCCGCAATACCGTTGTTTGCCAGTGCGCTGAAAGGCTCGCAGGATGCGTATCGACCTGATAAAAGATGACATGCGCCATCATCACCGCTGTTGCACGACCCAGCAGGCGTTGAAACGGTTCGATGTCGGTATTTTGAATCTCTGCGAATGCACGATCATCGCGGGCGAAGTCTTTATGAGTATCAACATTAACACTGCCGTGCCCGGGAAAGTGTTTGATCACATTGCAGCAACCCGCAGCAGTTAACCCTTCAATAGCAGCAGTCGCCAGTGCACACACTCCATCGGCATTTCGGTGCAGTGCACGATTACCTATCGCCGGGCACAAGTCGCGATCAAGATCAGCCACCGGTGCATAAGTAAAGTCGATACCGCACTCACGAAGCTCCCACGCTAGCAACGTTGCCGTATCTTTTAAGAGTTCAGTGGCCTCCATGGGGTTGTGATCGTAGAGTTCGCCGAACTTCCGCATTGCAGGGATTAGCGTGAAGCCCTCTTTAAAGCGTTGCACGCGCCCGCCTTCCTGATCCACTGAAATCAACACCGGACCGTTGCGCGCCTGCCGGATCTGCCGGGTCAGTTCAGTCAGCTGGGCGCGATCCTGATAATTGCGCGCAAACAATACAATGCCGCCAGTCAGCGGATGCGATATCAACTCACGATCTTCGTCGGTTAACATCAGGCCGGCGACATCGATAATCAGCGGCCCGGGCGCAAGGATTTGCTCAGACTTCATAATTCTTTCTAACTATTGTGCCAGCGTAAAGGCACGGAATGCTGACACGATTACCGGCCGACAGCAATTTGGCAACATCGAAACGCCGGTATACTGACTGTCGTGTCGCTGGCATACTTACCTGAACGCTATCAAAGGGCTCAAATTGACACGCCAACGGACTGTCCAACCCCCATCTGCAGCCGGATTTGCTACAGCGGCGGCTATATTGGCACTGTTTCTTGCACTCACAGGGGCTGCATTCGCGCAGGCGGTAACGTCGCCGGATTCAGGAAGTCGTGAATCGCTCCATTTTGTCAATCAACACGAGTTTGCTTTTGCACGGTTGATTTACAACGGGGTCGATGCCGGTGGCTGGGGTCCGCGATGGCAGGTGGACTGGCCGGAGGCCGAGACGCATCTGCTTGCCGGGTTGTCCCGGTTTACCCGGATGGACACCAACCCGCAGGGTGCGCTGCTGCAACTTTCTGATGAAACGCTGTTCGACTACCCCTGGTTGTATGCAGTTGAGGTCGGTTCTCTGCGGTTTAGCGCCTTTGAGGCCGGACGCATGCGTGAATATCTGTTGCGAGGCGGGTTTTTGATGGTCGACGACTTTCACGGGCCTGCTCAGTGGGACAATTTCGCGTTTGCAATGAAACAGGTTTTCCCTGACAGACGTATAGAAGAGATAAAACCCGGTGACCCATTGTTCGAGACGCTTTATGACATCGATAAACGCATGCAAATCCCCGGTTTACGCCCGCTGCGCGAAGGACGTACCTGGGAACGTGGCGGCAACATACCGCACTGGCGCGGTATTCGCGATGATGACGGCCGGATAATGGTAGCGATAAACTTTAATATGGATCTTGGCGATGCGTGGGAACACGCCGACTGGGCCGAATACCCGCAGCAGTACTCGTCACTGGCATATCGTTTTGCAGTGAACTATGTGCTCTATGCGCTGACTCATTAAGTTACCGTGCAGCGTTTTCCGTTACTGTTCATCAGACCTCACAGGGACACCGTACTGATCTTTACTATTTCGAGCCATCACTATGTTTGAATGGCTATTCAAATACCCGCTGAGTGATTTCAACGCAGGCGCACTGACGTTCACATCAGGCTGGCCGTTATCCATGTTGCTGTTGGCCATTGCTGTGGTTGCTGCGGTGCTGGCAGTTAGTTTGTGGTTGCAACGCAATCGACTCTCAGGCGGCAAACTGGCAACGCTGTGGGCATTGCAAAGCGCAGTCGCCGCAACCCTGCTCACTATGTTATGGCAGCCGGCACTGGAGGTAAAAAACCTCAAAGCTGGTGAGAATACTGTCGCGCTGCTGCTCGACCATTCCGCCAGTATGCAATACGTGAATGGCAACGAAACCCGCCACGCACAAGCGCTTGCATCTATTGACTCCATTCGCGAGCCGCTGGAAAACAACTACCAACTGAAGTTTGGTCATATCGGTGACGAACTCGCGTGGGTTAACGATATCAGCAGCGAAGCCGCACAAACCTCGCAAAGCAATATTGCGGGCGCGCTGCTCGACGCACTTGACCAAGCCAGGTCCGAACCACTTGCAGCGATAGTGCTGGCCACCGATGGCAGCGACAACTCCGGACTGATCGAAGCACAGCAGACACCGGATTTCTGGCAGCAGCTACAGGCCTCGGGAATCGCCGTACACACGATTGGCATTGGCCGTGAAGTGTTGTCGGAAGACACCGAAATTGTCGCCGTAAACCTGCCTGAATCTACCCTGCCCGGCACCGTTGAACGTGCCGCTGTCACTCTGCGCCACGGTGATGCAGACACCGCACGCATAAAGGTATACGACGGTGACAGCATTATTGCCATAGAAGAGAAAACCCTGCCGGGTACACCGGGTGAAGTGACCTTCGATATCGACATCGATGCCGCCGAAAGCGGCCTGCGTGAGTTACGCTTTGAAGTTGAACCCGACACCAATGACAAAGTGCCGCAAAACAACAGCCGCAGAAGACTGCTGCAGGTCGGTGAGCAACAACGCAAAGTACTGTACTTTGAAGGCGAACCCCGATGGGAATACAAATTTATCCGCCGTGCCGTCGAAGACGCTGAAGGTCTTGCACTGGTGACCATACTGCGGACCACCACCAACAAGTTTTACCGCCAGGGCATCACCAGCCCCGAACAACATGCCAATGGCTTCCCGCTCAGCAAGGAAGAACTCTACGCTTACGATGCTCTAATCATTGGCAACGTAGAAGCTATTTCGTTAAACACTGCGCAGCACCAGCTCATTCACGACTATGTGGCAGAACGCGGCGGCACACTGCTAATGCTTGCGGGAAAAAATTCACTGGCCGATGGCGCGTGGTACAACAGCCCGGTAGCCAAAGCATTGCCGGTAACGCTGCCACAATCGAATACCGCAACATACGAACGCATCAGAGCCAAAGCGCTGCTGACGCAAAGCGGCGCAATCTCGCCAATCACCCGCCTTCATGATGACCCGCAGCAGAACCAATTGCTGTGGAGCGAACTACCGTCAGTGGCAGACTTTCAGCGTACCGGTCCGCCAAAACCCGGTGCACGTACACTGCTTGGTGTCGACTTGCCCGACGGCAGCTACCCGCTACTCACGCAACAGCGATATGGCCGTGGTAACACTTTCTTACTGGCAAGCGGCGGTACCTGGCGCTGGCAAATGCAGTTGCCCTCAGAAGATCTGCGCCATGAACAGTTCTGGCAGCAGTTGTTGCAAACCATGAGTAACAGCGCGACCCGTCGTTTTGAAGTAACCACAGACCGCCAGATTTATCTTGACGATGCACAGGTCACTATCAGCGCACGGCTACTTAACCCTGAATTCAATCCGGCGCTGAACAGTCGCATCAACGCTGAGCTTACTGCACCGGATGGCAGCCGTCAGACTATACCGCTGCAGGCAAGTGCATCGACTGCGGGTGAATTCACTGCCACCGTCGATGCACCGGCAAACGGCAGCTGGCGAATGGATGTCAGCGTTGCCGATGAAAGCAACAATAAATCTGCAAACACCACCAGTGAATCATCAGAATCAAATGCCGATTCGTCCAACACGCCGTCCATCAACACACAAACACGATGGGTACACCGCAACCAGGGTATGGCCGAGAACTTTAACCTAGGACTTAACGCCACCTTCCTGAAACGCATTGCCGACAGCACCGGTGGCAGCTACTGGACACCCGATAACGCCGATGAGCTCCCTGAGGCAATTCGCTCTGCAAGAAGCGGTATTGTTCGACTGCAAAGCCTGCCGCTGTGGAACATTCCGCTGTTTTTCGTTTTGCTTCTGGGACTGAAGCTCGTTGAGTGGCTGCTGCGAATAGTGTGGGGAAGACTATGAAGAAGTTAACCGCACTGTTAACCCTGCTTGCCGCCAGCGGCGGAGTCTGGGCAAGCACTGTGACTGTCGTCATCAGCGGCCTTGGCGGCAACCAGCAATACACAGAACAGTTTAACCAGTACGCCACCAGCATCGCTGAAGAAGCGCGACGTGTGGCCGCCAGTCCGCAGGACGTCATACTGGTCCGCGGTGATTCCGCAAAGAAAAACGTTATTGTTTCGCTGCTTGAAAACCTGCCGGTCAGCAACTCACCCGAGGTATTTGTTATGTACCTTATTGGCCATGGCAGCATAGACAACCGGCAATTCAAATTTAACATCCCGGGCCCGGACATTACCGGAGAAGAACTGGCTGAAGCACTGGCCAACCTCAATGCATCGCAACAGTTAGTGGTTATTTCCAGCAGCGCAAGTGGTGCAATGCTGGAAACACTGGCGGCACCCAACCGCGTGGTGATTACCGCGACTAAAAACGGCAAAGAAAAAAATGCCGTGCGCTTTACCGAATACATGGTGAACGCACTGACAGACACCGCTGCAGATTTAAATAAAAACGAAAGTATCAGTGCACAGGAAATGTTTAGCTACGCTCAGAGCGCAACCGAAAACTACTACACCAAAGAAAAACTGCTGGCCCCTGAACATGCCAGAATTGCCGGCGAACTGGCCGATCAAATTGAAGTAGCACGCTACGGTGTACTGCTGGAAAAGAAGGACGACATTGCACCGGCATTGCTGGCGCGTCGTCAGTCACTGTCAAACGAAATCAATTCGCTCAAGGCTCGCAAAGATGAAGTGGATGAAGACACATACTTTGATACGCTGCAGGAACTGATGCTCGAGCTCGCAGACATACAACGCAGTATTGATGCAGGAGGCTAACGTATGCGCATTAACACACTCTGTTTAAAGAACCTTCAACAGCAGATCGAAGCACGTGCGAACGCAGCAACTATCAATGCGGCGGGCCTTGCAGCTGCCGCTCTGTGCGCAGCGCTGTTACTTGGCGGTAGTGCCGCTGCAGAAGAATACGACCCCAACCGTGACAGCCGCCTGCTGAGCTGCGACAACATTTACAATCGCGGCAACATAGAAGGTGCTATCGACTGTTACACCCCGCTAACCAACGATCAGTCACTGCATGTCTCTGCAGAGGCAAGCTGGGCGCTCGGCAGAACCAGAGACGCCAACGAACTGTTTCGCCGTGCCGTTGCCGATCAGCCGGGCAACCCGCATATTCGTGCTCGCTGGGGCCGACTGTTTTTAAGTACACACCAGCCCAGTGAAGCAGTTCCGTTATTTGAAGAAGCACTGCAGCTCGACAATGACTACCTGCATGCGCAAACAGGTCTGGTCGCGGCACTGCTAACGCAATCCGGTGGCGAAGCACGCCAGTTGCTTATGCAGCTGAGCGGCGAACACCCCGACGATGTCGAACTGTTGCTGTTGCAGTCGCGCCTGTTACTTGAATCGCGCAATGTAGATGCCGCCGATGCCCTGCTCGACCGCGCACTGGCAAGTGCCGAAGCCAACAACATCACCCCGCTCGATATTTACGCACTGAAAGTATCCGCCGACTTACTACGTGACAACGATGACAGTCAGTGGGTACAGAAAGCACTCGACTACAGCCCGGCTTACGGTGATATTTACTTTATACCGGTACACTACCACCTGATTAACTATCGCTATAAAGAGTCGGTCGATCTGTTACAAAAGGCCGTGGAGGTGCAACCAACACACTGGAGCGCACATTCCCAGCTTGGTATTAACCTGCTTAGGCTCAACGATATTCCGGGTGCGAAAAAACACCTCGAAATCGCCTACACCGGCGACCCATACGACACCGCCACTGTAAACACACTGCGACTGCTCGATACGCTCGACAACTTTAAAGATATCGAAACGGAGATTCATTACTCGCACAACGGCGCAGGCACTGCACCGCTGGTGATGCGTCTGCACAACGATGAAGCTAAGTATATTGCCCCTTACGTAGAAGATATTACCCGGCGCGCAGTGCAAACTTTTACCAGTCGTTACGACTTTGAACTTGAACAGCCATTGATCGTTGAACTGTTTCCAAACCATGACGACTTTGCCGTCCGTACAGTCAGTACGCCGGGTGTCGGATTACTGGGTGTGACATTCGGCTATCTGCTGGCGATGGACAGTCCTTCGGCAAGACCACCGGGTGATTTTCACTGGGGCAGCACGCTCTGGCACGAGCTTGCTCACGTATTTTCAATCAAGAAATCAAGTCATCGCATGCCGCGCTGGTTTACCGAAGGCATATCAGTTTACGAAGAGTGGGCCACCGGGCCGTTGCGCGGCAGACATATCCCTGTTGATGTGCTGCAAGCTATTAATGAAGACAAACTGCTACCGGTCAAAGACCTCGACAGCGGCTTTGTCAGACCGACCTACCCTAACCAGGTCACCGTTTCCTATATGCAGGCCGGGCTCATCTGCCAGATGATAAGCAAGCGCTGGGGGCACGACCGGCTACCGGAAATGCTGGCCGAATTTAACCAGCGCAAAGACACCACCGAAGCTATTGAAGCGGTACTTGGCATTAGCCCGGCGCAACTCGACCGCGAGCTTGAAAAATACATTGATGAAGAACTTGGACATGTTATTAGCCGGTTTGACGACTGGCGAGAGATTGTCACCAGCGTTAACCGGGCGCATCAGTCAAAGCAATGGGCTACAGTGATTTCACTGGCGGCACAGGCTAATGAAATCTACCCGGAATATGTCGGCAGCGGTAACGTCTGGGTTTCGCTGCACGATGCCTATGTGGCACTTGGCCGCAATGAAGCAGCGGTAGAAGCGTTGCGAACGTGGTTTGACAATGGCGGGCACCAACCCGACATGCTGCACCAGCTGGCGCATCGACTGCGTGATGCCGGTCAGACCGCCAAGGCCACTGAAGTGCTCGAATCGATAAACTGGGTTTACCCGGCCAACATAGACCTACATGAGAAGCTCGGTAAAGACTACTTTACTGCCGGTGACTACCAGAGCGCACTTAGAGAATTTAAATCACTGCTCGGTCTCGACCCGCACGATAAGTCAGTGGTGTATCTAGACATCGCTCGCACCTACCAACAGCTTGGCGACACCCGTCTGGCAAAAAGAAATGTACTGCAGGCACTGGAACAGGCCCCGTTTTTTCGCGAGGCGCAAGACCTGCTTCTTGAACTTACCGGAGATTCATCTTGAGTGACAATCCAACGGCAGGCACCACTGCCAATGATGCAACCAGAGATGCAGCAAGAGATGTCGAAGAGTTTCGCTATGTCATGGATAACATCCGCCGTCAGGTCGGCCATGTTATTGTCGGACAGGACGAGGTTGTCGACCATCTGTTAATTACGCTGCTGGTTGGCGGACACTGTTTAATCACCGGTATGCCGGGCACCGCAAAAACGCTGCTCGTTAGAACACTTTCAGAAGCGCTGGGCCTCGACTTTAACCGCATTCAGTTCACTCCCGACCTGATGCCCACCGATATCACCGGTACCGACATCATCGATGAAGATGAAAACGGTCGTCGCAACTGGACGTTTGTTCCGGGGCCGATATTTACTAATGTGCTGCTGGCAGACGAAATCAACCGAACGCCACCGAAAACACAGGCGGCACTTCTTGAGGCAATGCAGGAAAAGTCGGCCACGGTACGCGGCCAGATGCACACATTGCCGAATCCGTTTTTTGTACTGGCAACGCAAAACCCGCTGGAACTCGAAGGCACCTACCCGTTGCCCGAAGCACAGCTTGACCGCTTTCTGTTTAACCTAATGCTAGATTACCTGCCGGCGCAGGATGAGCTTGAAGTAGTGGCACGTTTCACATCAGATGTTGCAGCGCCAAAGCCTTCACGCTGTACAGATGCCGCACAAATTATTGCGTTTCAACAACTGGTACGGCAGGTTCCTGTTTCCGAGTCGGTGGCACGTTACGCCGTTGACCTGGTAAGAGCTACGCGCCCGGCAGACAGCCGCGCACCGGACATCGTAAAAAAATACGTTAAGTTCGGCGCCAGTGTCAGAGCAACATTGTTCTTAACGCTGTCAGCCAAAGCCCGCGCACTCATGGATGGCCGGTATCATGTGACCACTGAAGACATGGATGCACTGGCAGCACCGGTACTCAGACACCGCGTACTGCTTAACTACTTTGCAGATTCCGACGGCGTTACCATGGAAGACGTTATCGCAGAAACCATTCGCTCTTTCGGATAATACTGCATGAACACCGCGCGCAATAACAAAACACCCGGGGGCAATCCGCACCAGTGGCTGCAACCGGCAACACTTGCGCGTCTTTCAAATCTTGAGCTGGTTGCAAAAGCAGTGGTCGATGGCTTTTTAACCGGTATGCATCGCTCACCGCACTTTGGCTTTAGTCAGGAATTTGCAGAGTACAAAGCCTACAACGATGGCGATGATCCGCGCTTTATAGACTGGAACGTTTATGCACGAACCGATCGTACTTACATTAAGCGTTTTCTTGGTGAAACCAACACGGCGTTAAACCTGGTGCTCGATGTCAGCGGTTCAATGGCATACCGGTCAGCCGAGGTCAGCAAGCTGCAATATGCAAAGTATCTGTGCGCCACCCTCGCCTACCTTGCACGCAAACAGCACGATGCCATCAGTATGACGCTGTTCGATGATCAGATAAGGGAAGTGTTACCGGCGGCATCGCACCCCGACACACTATACCGCGTGCTTGCACTGCTGGAACGCACCGAGGCAGAAGCAGGTACCGAAATCTATGACAGCCTCTATCATATTGCCGGCACTATCCGTAAACGCGGCATTCTGGTGGTGGCATCGGATTTTTATTGTGATCCGGAACGCTTAAGCAAAAACCTGCAACCCCTGGTTAACCATGGACATGAAGTGGTGTTGTTTCATTTACTCGATGCCGGTGAGAAACGCCCGGAAACATTAAAGGCAATGCGTGCACCTGCGACCGTAAGAGACATGGAGTCCGGTGAACAGGTAAAAGTCACGGCGGAATACATGCGTGACCAGTACCCGCAGAAACTGGCAGAGCATATCGATGCATTGAAATCAGCTGCCGTACGCAGCGGCTTTACCCATGTACTGTGCGACACTTCAGCGCCGCTCGATGAACTGCTGCAGCAATACTTAATCGTTCGGCAGCAGCAAAGATGACTGACAGCAAGCTATTGTGTAGCGCACTAACTCTACAGTACGAGGCCACCCGTTGAGTCTGATCGCACCACTATTTTTGTTCGGTCTGCTGGCACTGGTTGTTCCATGGTGGCTGCATCGCATTAGTACTGACGAACCACCCGAACAGGACTTTGGTTCCAGTATGCTGCTGGAGCAACAGCAAACCGTCTCGTCAAAACATACCCGCCTGCGCTACTGGGGGTTGCTAAGCCTGCGGACTCTGGCAGTAGCGCTGCTTGCGCTACTTTTTGCCGAGCCGGTGCTGCAGCAATTAAAGGCATTGACGGAAGAAGCTACCCGGCACCTGCTGGTGGTTGACACCTCGCTGTCGCAAAGCCATACAGAACGCTGGCAGCGTACCACTGAAGTCGCCAACTCGGTAATTGACAGTATCCCCACAGGTGACGAAATCAGTGTTATTTTCGCGAGCGACACGCTGCAACAAAGCGCCGATGAAGATTATTCAGTCGCAGCTGCGAGTGCAGCTATCGGTGCACTGCAACCCAACACCTCACGCCTTGAATTCAGTCGCTTTACCCGTGCCATTACTGCAAGTGTTAACAACATTACCCGACCGGTCGAAGTGCATTTCATCAGCGACATGCAACAAAGCGCGATGCCGGAACGCTTTGCCGACCTGGCTATCCCGGGCATAGACGAATTACACCTCTACTCAACTGCCACTACAACAGACAGCAACACATCGGTGACTGCCGTAGTCGACGAGTCGGCAGACAATCTGGCAGATCTTTCGGTGCTGGTGCAAAACCACTCTGCAGAGACAGTAGTTCGTGAAGTTGCCATTGCCAACACATCACTGCGTAACACCGTTGAGCTTGCTCCCGGTGCACGCACTCTGGTGTCGTTTAATGCCATCGATACCTCTAATGCCAGTGGCCGCCTGACAATCAACATAAGCCCGCAGGATGCACTGGCCATTGACGACACCTATACCGTTGCTGTACCCGACGGTGAGCGATCAGATGTTTCTGTGGCAACCGGAAGCAGAGGAAGCATTGCGAATACCTATGTTGTTGCAGCGCTCGAATCCGACCCGAGATATAGAGCACGGGAAGTGGCAGGCGATACTATCTCTGCCAGTGAGGCCGGTGCGACATTAATCGTACCCGACGCCTCTACCATGACCGATCGTGCAACAACACGGCTGCAGGAATTTATTGATAACGGTGGCAGCGCATTAGTTATTGCCGGCAGCGATCCGCACAGCACCAATATGCGCTCACTGTTGCGCATAGCCGGCAACACCACAACCAACCCTGCTGGCAACGTACCTTCCAAGGTTACCACCGGTGATGCCACGCAGCCGCTGGTAAAAGGACTGACCCGTGACTGGCGGGCCTTGTCTGTTCAACGTAAGCTGGCCGTTACTGCCGGCAGCGCCGACACCATAGTCCTAAGCACCGACGATGGCAGCCCGCTGTTGATTGAACGCACCTCGGGTAACGGCCGCCTGCTAATACTGACAACGGCTCTTGACCCGCTGTGGAGCAACCTGGCACTGGAGCCTTTGTTTGTCGCCTTTATAGTCCGCTCGGTAGAATACCTGCAGGGCGAAACCACAGCCAATCCGTATCGCGTGATTGGCGAGACCATGAACCTGCCGCCGGGTGTACAATTAGTGAACGAAAGCGGAGAGTCTCTGCGGGATATCTCAGACCTCACCGGCAGTAGCCGTTATACTTTCACCGAGCCCGGTGTGTATACCATCAAAAGTGTGTCCGGTAATCGTTATCTTTCAGTAAACACCGACCCGCTCGAATCAGACATACGGGCAATCGATGATACACGTCTGGAACAATGGAAAAATCTGACAGGCGGTAACAGCGATGAAGCCGCTGTGCAAGGCACCGTCGATCAGACAAATGACTCTGCACCGAACCAAAATCACAGCAATAATCGCAGCATGTGGTACTGGATACTGCTGCTACTTGCCATCACGATGCTGCTGGAGTCGCTTTACAGCCACCGGCATCTCAAGGTAAAGCGTGGGGCCTGAATATGAAGTCAACATCGAGAAACCGCGTCAACTATCAACAACGTTTCGAGCGTTACCTCGAACAATACCGTCGCCGTTACAAGTTCAGATATCTGGCGATAACCGCCGGTGCAATACTGTTTGCCGCAGTTGCCGTCACACTGCTGACCGCAGCGCTTGGTGACAGCCTCGCCTACTCCGGCTGGCTGTACTACCCGGCGCGTGTTCTATTAGCTGTAGCCGTACTGGCCATTATTGCCGTTCTGTTTATAAAACCTTCACGCAGGATCGCAGACGCCGACGGTGCAACCGAACTGGAGTCAACCGTACCTGAGTTTGGCGGTCGTGCCGACACCTATCTCGATATGAAACGCCGCGATGCGCGCTCTCCTTTTGTTGGACTGCTGGCCAAAGATGCGGCCAACAAAGCCGCAGCCGCTCCGGTGCGCAAGCTGCTGCCTGCCACAGACATCGCAGGGCCGCTGGTTGCCTGCGCCGGCTTACTGGTATTGTGTGGCTGGTTGTTCAGTGCTGTGC
>CAYZVB010000143.1:3469-13081 GCA_964481315.1 uncultured Granulosicoccaceae bacterium | reverse complement strand
GACCTGATGCTTGTCGATAATTTCCCAGAAACGTCCGGCATCGGGGTAGGTGGGCACACCTTCAAACATCAGTGTGGTTGCACCGTTGGCAAGCGGCCCGTAAACAATGTACGAGTGACCTGTTACCCAGCCGACGTCCGCAGTACACCAGTAGATATCACCATCGTGATAATCAAACACATACTTGTGTGTCATTGCGGCATAAAGAATGTAGCCGCCGGTGGTGTGCAGTACGCCTTTTGGTTTGCCGGTAGAGCCTGATGTGTAAAGAATAAACAACGGGTCTTCGGCACCCATTTCTTCAGCAGGGCAGCTCGCAGAACCTGCTTCTACAATCTCGTGATACCAAACGTCACGTCCGTCGTTCCAGCCGGTAGGTTCACCACCGCGTTTAACAACGACCATTTTGCGCACACTTGGTGTGTCTTCACAGGCTTTGTCGGCGTTGGTTTTCAGTGCGACTTTTTTACCGCCGCGCAAACCCTGATCGGCGGTAATAACCACGGAGCATTCAGAGTCGTTAATGCGGTCGCGAAGTGCATCAGGTGAGAAGCCACCAAATACTACCGAGTGCACGGCACCAATGCGTGTACATGCAAGCATTGCTACTGCGGCCTCGGGGATCATCGGCATGTATATACAAATACGATCGCCTTTCTTTACGCCCAGCCCTTTTAGCGCACTGGCAAACTGACAAACTTCAGTGTGCAGTTCGCGGTAAGTAATTTTGCGTTGTTCTTCCGGGTCGTCGCCTTCCCAGATAATGGCAACCTGATCACCGCGGGTTTCCAGGTGACGGTCGAGGCAGTTGTGCGCCACGTTAACCTTAGCGCCTTCAAACCATTTGATGTCTGCCTTGTGGTAGTCCCACTCCTGAACCTTGTCCCAGGGGGTAAACCAGTCGATGAACTGATTGGCCTGCTCAGCCCAGAACTCATCAGGTTCATTGACTGACCGGTCATACATCTCCTGGTACTTTTCTTCATCGATCCACGCGTTTTTAGCGACTTCCGCGTTTACCGGATAGATTTTGGATTCTGACATTCAGACGCTCCGTATGCGTTTGTAGTCTCGACAGGCGAGGTTGTGGGAAAGATAGGGTGACTGCGCGTTGCGGTCAACAATTAAGTGATTGATTCAAATATGAAACATGGCGGTGTCAATCCTCGGGATTTTGTCGCGTTGCCACACATTGACCGCAGCGCTGAGAAATTCGCTGACTTTTGATGATGCGCATAGCGCTGACTGGCCGAGATAACTCCAGGCGTTTTGCAGGTTGGCCAGCGGCGTGTGATTGTCCAGCGCTGCAGCGCCGGTTTGTTTGCTGAGCTTGTTGCCGTCGGCGTTGTTAACCAGCGGCAGATGCAGATAGTGAGGTGTCGGATAGCCAAGCAGTTGTTGCAGGACGATTTGTCTGGGCGAATTGTCCAGCAGATCAGCGCCGCGCACAACATGGGTGATGTTCTGTAATGCATCATCGACCACCACAGCGAGTTGATAGGCGTACAGGAAATCGCGCCGCCGGACGATGAAGTCGCCAATTTTCTCTGCGACGTTTTCGTGCAGCGTGCCTGCGTTCAGGTCAGTAAAGGCGGTGGCGTCGCTGCAAATTCGAACGCGCAGCGGCAGATTACGTTCGGCGAGATTTAACGCTCTGCAGGTACCCGGGTAAGCAGTAATGCCGGTCTCGGCCGCAACTGCGCGAAGCTGTTTGCGGGTGCACTGGCAGGCGTACAGCTGCTGCCCCTGGCGCAACTGATCAAGTGCAGCGTCGTAATGCGCCGAGCGTTCGCTCTGGTAGCTGATGTCGCCATCCCACGATAATCCGTGTGCCTGCAGCGCGCTGATAATCTGCTGCGTCGCACCGGCTTCCTCGCGGGGCGGGTCGATATCTTCAATTCGCAACAACCACTCACCACCATGCTGACGGGCATCGACCCAGCTTGCCAGGGCGGTGACCAGAGAGCCCATGTGCAGCGGGCCGGTAGGTGATGGTGCGAAACGACCGATGTAGGTAGTCAAAACTGACAGAAGGGTTGCCGCATCGCCCCGTCGAGCGGGGCGATGAAGCAGTTAACAGCTAGGCGATTTGCTTTTCCCTGATTTCTTCCAGGGTTTTGCATTCAATACACATATTTGCGGTAGGGCGGGCTTCGAGCCGGCGAATGCCAATCTCGACACCGCAGCCATCGCAATATCCGTATTCTTCTTCGTCGATCTTGGTAAGCGACTCGTCGATCTTTTTGATCAGCTTGCGCTCGCGATCACGGGTGCGCAGTTCGAGGCTGAATTCCTCTTCCTGAGTTGCGCGATCGTTTGGATCGGGAAAGTTGGTGGCATCAGACTTCATGTGACCCACTGTGCGATCAACTTCCTGCATGAGCGAGATTTTCCAATCCAGCAAAATGGCTCGAAAATGCTCCTCCTGATCGGGGTTCATGTACTCCTCATCAGCGCCGGCCTCATAGGGCACAAACGTCTTGAACTGGCCGCCCTGAGCCGTCGGTACAGTACCGACAATCGCCGGCTTTTTAGCAGGTGCTTTTTTCTTGGCAACAGCTTTCTTTGCAACGGCTTTCTTGGGCGTTGTGGTTTTCTTCGCCGCGACTTTCTTTTTAGTTGCGGTGGTTTCGGCAGTCTTACTGGCGGTCAATTTCTTGGTTACCTTCTTTTTAGCGGTTGAGGCCTTCGTTTTGGTGGTTGTCTTTTTGGCCGTCGCTTTCTTAGTTGCCGGACGATCCTTCACAGCAACTGCAGTGTCCTTGTCTGACGCCTTTTTCGCGGTCGTTTTCTTTTTGGCAGCCATGGTTACCCCCTTGTCCAAATTCGAAGCCGCACGTTTCTACCAGAAAAGTCTGAAATAGGCAAACTTTGGAAAAGGGTTCTGTGACCAGCGAATCAGCTTTAAGCCATTATGACGATTCGGTTTTTGGCTTTTTTTCTGCCCGGATGGCTGTTACCCGGGCTGCCAGTTCGCCGGCTGCCAGGCGCACGTTGATCAGGTCATCCTGGCCGACATCAGTGCTGTTGGTAACCACTTTGCCGGCATCGTCCTGAACAATGGCATAGCCGCGTGCGAGCGTATTCAGCGGGCTGATGGCGTTCAGCGCGCGCCCGGCCCCGGCGAGCTTCAAAGCGGCGTTTTGAATGCGCGAAAGCGTCGTGCCGGTAAGCCGGCTGTGCAGCCGCGCCAGCACTTCGCGCCGGCGGGTAATCTGGTGCTGGGGCGATAACAATGTCAACCGCCGGTGCATCTGCGCCGAATGCTGCCGGGTTTGCTGCAGTTTCATGGTCATCAGGCGTCGCAGGCGCATATCGAGTTCGTCACATCGCTGAATTCGTTGTCTGAGGCGATTCTGCGGATGCACGTTAGCCAGTCGCTTCTGCAGTCTGACAATCTGGCTTCGCTCATTTTCAAAACGCTTGCGCATCTGCCGGCCCAGCGATTGTTCGAGCTGGCTAATGCCAAAGGCCAGCTCGTCACGGTCGGGGCTGCAAAGCTCAGCGGCGGCCGATGGTGTGGGTGCGCGAACATCGGCCACCCAGTCGGCAATGGTGTAGTCGACCTCGTGGCCGACGCCGCAAATGACAGGCAGTTCTGATTTGAAAACCGCTCTGGCGACGATCTCCTCGTTGAATGCCCACAAATCTTCAATCGATCCGCCGCCGCGTACCAGTAGCAACACATCGCACTCGGCACGCTTATTGGCGATCTGCAACATTTTTACAATTGAAGGGGCAGCAGTCTGGCCCTGGACCGTGGCCGGATACACAATGACATTGGCGCAGGCGAACCTTCGCTGTAACACATTTAATACATCACGCACCGCGGCACCTGTGGGTGACGTGACAATCCCAATTCGCGTTGGAAATTCCGGCAGAGGTTTTTTCAGAGCCTCGTCGAACAGCCCTTCGGCGTGCAGGCGCTTTTTGGTTTCTTCGAATTTCTGCTGAAGCGCACCGGCACCGGTTTCGATCATGCGGTCGACCACCATCTGGTAGTCACCGCGCGCTTCATAAATTCCCAGTCGGCCGCGGCATAACACTTTTTGTCCGTCGGCCGGGGTGAAGTCGAGGCGGCGATTATCGTTGCGAAACATTGCGCAGCGCAGCTGCGAGCGGCTGTCTTTTAAAGAAAAGTACATATGGCCGGTGCGGGCTCGCATGGAATTAGAGAGCTCACCCTCAACCCAGATAGAGCCAAACTGCGTGTCGAGCAGCCACTTGACCTCACTATTCAACTCGCTAACGGTAAAAACCTGATCGAGTGACAGCGGGATTTGTTGCATCTAAATCAATCCGAACGTAGTGAGCCCGCACTGGTGATGGGCAACCGCTGACGGCAGCGTTAGTTGTGATCAGTGGTGTGCTGATCGCCGATGTAATGCGCCCGGCAATTGTGCGTGCAGATAAAAACACCTTGCCGGTGCAGTTAATCAATTTACCTGTTACGGGTCAAACGTTATAATGAACTGCACGGTGAAATCGCCGCGCAACCCTTCAGGCTCAGCCATGAACATCGTTCAGGATGCACTCACTTTCGACGACGTCTTGCTGCAGCCCGCGCATTCGTTAGTACTGCCGGGGCAGGTCGAACTGCACACACGCTTAACCCGCGACATCAACCTGAATATCCCGCTGTTATCCGCCGCCATGGATACCGTTACCGAGGCGCGCCTGGCAATTGCGATGGCGCAGGAAGGTGGCATTGGCATTATTCACAAAAACATGTCTGTCGAAGCACAGGCGGCACAGGTGCGGCAGGTAAAGCGTTTTGAAAGCGGTGTGGTGCTCGAACCCATCACCATCACCCCCGACACTACTATTAAAGAAGTACGTGAATTAACTGCGCGGCACGGCATCTCAGGTTTGCCGGTGGTCGACCGCGACGGACTGGTCGGCATTGTTACCAAGCGCGATATTCGTTTTGAAACGCGTGAAGACGAACCTGTCTCATCGATCATGACTCCGCGTGAAAAGCTTGTCACCGTGCCGGTTAATGCTCCTCGCGAGCAGGCGGTTGAAAAACTGCACCAGCATCGCATTGAAAAAGTGCTGGTGGTTAACGATGCGTTTGAGCTGCGCGGCATGATTACCGTCAAAGACATCCGCCGCGCCAGAGACTACCCGCAGGCCTGCAAAGACGATCAACAGCGGTTGATTAGTGGTGCCGCGATTGGGGTAGGGGCAGATACCGACGAACGCACCGCAGCGCTTGCCGAGGCCGGCGTTGATGTACTTATTGTCGACACCGCACACGGCCACGCCGAAAGTGTAATTCAGCGCGTTCGGGCGACTAAAAAAGCCTATCCCGATGTACAGGTGATTGCCGGCAACATTGCCACCGGTGAAGCGGCAACGGCGCTGGTCGAAGCCGGTGCCGACGGGCTTAAGGTTGGCATTGGTCCGGGCTCTATATGTACAACACGCATTGTGGCCGGTGTCGGGGTACCGCAAATTACTGCCATCGACAACGTCGCAACCGCGCTAAGAGGCTCAAAGGTGCCGCTGATTGCCGACGGTGGTATTCGTTTCTCCGGTGATATTGCCAAGGCTATTGCAGCAGGTGCATCGTCGGTGATGGTTGGCAGTTTACTGGCCGGTACCGAAGAAGCACCCGGTGAGGTCGAGCTTTACCAGGGGCGTTCGTATAAGTCGTATCGTGGTATGGGATCGGTGGGAGCCATGCAGCAGGGGTCAAGTGATCGCTATTTTCAGGACAGCGAAGATTCCCCTCGCAAGCTGGTACCCGAAGGTATTGAAGGCAGAGTGCCATATAAAGGGCCGGTGTCTGCAGTCATACATCAGCTAATTGGCGGCCTGCGTTCCGGCATGGGGTATTGTGGTTGCGAAAGCATCACTGCCATGCAGGACAGATCGTCTTTCGTTAAAGTCAGTAACGCAGGTATGCGTGAAAGCCATGTGCATGATGTGCAAATTACCAAAGAGCCGCCCAACTACCGACTCGACTGACTGCGTTAACAACAACAGCGCTTTAGTAAAACAATTTCATAAACACAAACCCGTGAGTGTCACGGGTTTTTCATTTCTCTATCTACAGGCTTTCGCATGACTGATATCCACGCCGACCGGATACTCATTCTCGATTTTGGTTCGCAGTTCACTCAACTGATTGCACGGCGAGTTCGCGAAGCAGGGGTGTATTGTGAAATATATGCCTGCGATGCCGACCCTGCATTAATTGCCGAATTCAAACCTGCAGGTGTAGTGCTTTCGGGCGGACCGGAATCAGTCACTGAAGCATCGCGCTACCCAATACCGCAGGCAGTGTTCGACTTTAACGTGCCGGTGCTTGGTATTTGTTACGGCATGCAGGCACTTGCAGCTTACTATGGTGCCGAGGTTGCGTCTGCTGATCATTCTGAATTCGGTTATGCCACCGTTCGTGCGCGCGGGCATTCCACTCTATTAAAAGACATTGAAGATCGTGTGAACGATGAAGGACACGGATTGCTCGATGTGTGCATGAGTCATGGTGACCGCGTTGAGTCGCTACCGGAAGGCTTTAAGCTGATTGCAAGTACCGACAACGCACCCATCGCAGGCTTTGCCGACGAACAGCGCCACATTTATGCACTGCAATTCCATGTTGAAGTAACGCACACCAGGCAGGGTGCTGCCATCATTAACCGTTTTGTTCATGACATTTGCGGGTGCGCACAGGACTGGCAGGCTCAAAGTATTGCCGAAGACTGTGTCACGCGTGCACGCGAACAGATCGGTAGTGCCAACGTGTTGCTCGGTTTGTCCGGCGGAGTCGACTCTTCAGTCGTCGCCGCCATGCTGCACCGCGCTGTCGGCACGCAGCTTACCTGTGTTTTTGTCGATACCGGTCTGCTGCGTTATGGCGAGGGCGACCAGGTGATGGCAACGTTCAGCGAGTCACTTGGTGTGAAGGTGATTCGGGTCAATGCCGAAGATGAGTTTCTTGGTGCTCTTGCTGGTGTTGACGACCCTGAACAAAAAAGAAAAATTATTGGCGGGCTATTTATCGAAATTTTCGAACGAGAAGCTCGCAAAATAGAAAACGTACAGTACCTGGCGCAGGGCACGATCTACCCCGATGTAATAGAATCTGCCGGCAGTGCCACCGGCAAAGCTCACGTGATTAAGTCGCACCATAATGTGGGTGGTTTACCGGCTGACATGAAGCTGAAACTGGTCGAACCGCTTCGCGAGCTCTTCAAAGATGAAGTCCGGCTGGTTGGTCGCGAGCTTGGGCTGCCGGCAGAAATGGTTGATCGCCATCCGTTTCCGGGGCCCGGTCTTGGTGTGCGAATTCTCGGCGAGGTTCACAAAGACTTTGCCGACACACTGCGCCGCGCCGATCACATCTTTATACAAGAGCTGCGACAGCACGGGCTGTATAACAAGGTATCGCAGGCGTTCGCGGTGTTTTTGCCGGTACGCTCTGTGGGAGTTACGGGTGACGGCAGGCGCTATGCGCACGTTATTTGTTTGCGATGCGTCGAAACCACCGATTTCATGACTGCAGTATGGTCCCGTTTACCTGATGATTTTCTCGATCTTGTATCGCGACGGATTATCAATGAGCTGGACAACGTCTCACGGGTGGTCTACGACATTTCCGGGAAGCCACCCGCCACTATCGAATGGGAATAACTGCGTTTTAGTGTCCCCGGAATAAAGTTGCAATTTGTAATAATTTTGGCGGTGCCTGTAAAAGGCAGTGCGTGTTGTCTGTGTACCGCATAAACGCAGGGCTGCGTGGTGGTGCGCCCAGATACCTCCCAGATAACAGAAAGAATTGCAACAGATAGATTTCAGTTTTTGGTTCTATTTTTGAAATGTTGGTCTATAACCTATTACGTACTCTGAGTACTTGTCGTCTTTGAGTAAAAGAAGCGGCTAACAGCTTCCCAAAGTCACCGGGTGACTAATGGGCGAATAGTAACTAATCAAAAAAAACTGGGACATTATCGATGAACAATAAAAAATCCCTCGTCGCCACGCTCATTAGTGCAGTATTGTGCGCTCCGGCGATTGCAGCGGAGCATGGGTTTCACAAGAAGCTCTACATAGGCGCGGCGGGTGGACAGTCTAAGTTGTCACCTGAAGTACAAACGGGTGTTGACCTCGAAGTCACAGACGAAGACAGCGAAGGCAGTAAGCTGTTTGTAGGTTGGGATTTTCGACCTAACATGGCACTGGAACTGGGTATGGCTGATCTGGGTGAAGCCGAAATCGGTTCAACCACCGGTGGTACCGGCGGCACCATGGGGTACGAAGTTGCAAACCTTAGTGTGCTGTATCACTTCTATAACCTGGGTGGATTCGATCGCCTCGCGAGCCGACAGGGCCTGGGTATGTTCGTCAAAGCCGGTATCGGCCAGATGGACAACGATAGCGAATTAGACTTCGAACGCAAAAATGACGTGCACCTGATGGGTGGCCTTGGTATCGAATACGGTACCCGACTCGGCCTTGCACTGCGCGGTGAAATTGAAGCGTTCGACGAAGATGCCATGCTGACATCACTGGGCCTGCTGTGGCGCTTTGGTGGTGGATCAGGCAAATCTGATAACGGTGGTCTGTTTACCAAGATGGATCCGAAAGGCATGGTCGACAACATGCTGGGCAACGCTGCTGACGAAAACGACCTCGACGGGGACGGCGTTCCAAACGAAATTGACGATTGCCCTGACAGCGCTGATGAGCCGGTAACGGCAACCGGTTGTGCCATGTTTGGCGGTGTTTTAGAAGGCGTTCTGTTTGAAAGCGGTTCCGACAAACTGACAGACTCTGCGCAGGTTGTTCTGAACGACGCGGCAGACGCGCTGCTGAAAAACCCCGATATGGTCGTCGAAGTGCAGGCGCACACCGACAGCCAGGGTGCTGAAGGTTACAACCTCGATCTGTCTAAAAAGCGTGCACTTTCTACCGTTCGCTACATGATGTTACGCGGTGTACCTTCCGAGCAGTTGCTGGCTCGTGCATTCGGTGAATCCAAGCCGATTGAGAGCAACGACACTGCTGAAGGTCGCAGCGCAAACCGACGTGTAGAATTTCACGTTAAATAGGTAATGCACTAAGCGCTTACAACTGCTGCTTGCAGTTGTTACACTAAAGCCGTGCTCCGGATTCCGGGGCACGGCTTTTTGCATTTCTGAGATCGGAAAACGTTGAATACACTCGAAAAATGCGCCTCGGTACAGCGTTTTAAATTGGCCGCAATAGCGTTCGCTGCACTGCTACTGGGTGCCTGTGCAACCACCGGCAGCGGCCCGACACAGACAGAACAACTGGTCAACGAACGGCTGGACTCCTACGTCATTGACGAAGGCGAAATCCGCCACGACGTTCAGGACCCTGAAGTTGCGCGCCTGTGGCAGGAGTCTGCCATTCTAAGCCGCAGCGGCGATCTGGACTCTGCCAAGGCGCGTTTACAGCAGGCTATTACCATCACCCCGCGTGATGCAGTGCTGTGGAGCCGCGCTGCCGAATTCGAACTGGATCAAAACGCCTTCCTGCGGGCCGAAAATTACGCCGCCAAGTCGAACTATCTGGCCACTCTGGGCGACCGTCCGTTGCGCTACCGCAACTGGCTGATCATCAAGCGCTCACGCGAAG
>CAYZVB010000143.1:0-3459 GCA_964481315.1 uncultured Granulosicoccaceae bacterium | reverse complement strand
GCTGGGAGCACGCGAGGCGGAACTGGAGTCGACCAAACTCTCCGAACGCTGAGCGGACAGGCTGATTGGACGGCCATAGCCCCACCATCACTCAAACCGCCCCGGGCAGCGAAGAGCCGGGCAGTGTCGCCGAAATTCTCGGCAACGACGGCCCGTTTGCCGATTGCAAACCTGGGTTTCTGGCCCGCAGCGAACAACAGTCGCTGGCAACGGCCATCGACAAGTGCATTATTGAAAGCAACATTCTGATTGGCGAGGCCGGTACCGGCGTCGGTAAAACCTTTGCGTATCCGGTGCCCGCAATTACCTGTGGCAAGCGCGTCATACTCTCAACCGGCACCCGTCACCTGCAGGATCAGCTTTACCACACCGATTTACCCGTGGTGCTGCGTGCCCTGAGGCGTTACCCGAAAGTCGCTCTGCTTAAGGGGCGCGCAAATTATCTGTGCCGGGCGCGACTCGACCGCGCCATGCACAACCCCGCTATGCGTGACCCGACGCTCAGCGCGCAGCTGGCACAAATACGCAACTGGGCCGGGCAAACCACCACCGGCGACATCTCCGAAGTGCTCGATGTGCCGGAAGCCTCTCCGGTGTGGTCTTACGTCACATCCAGTGACGACTTCTGCAACGACCACAGCCCCGAAGAACTTGGCGGTTGTTTTGTACAAAAGGCCCGCAAGCAGGCAATGGATGCCGCTATTGTGGTGGTGAATCATCACCTGTTCTGTGCAGACCTTGCGTTAAAAGAAGGATCATTCGGAGAAATACTGCCCGACACCGATGTTGTCGTCATCGACGAGGCACACCAGCTACCCGACACTGCAGCCATATTCTTCGGCCGCCGTTTAAGCAGTCGTCAGTTATTCGATCTGGCCCGCGACAGCCACACAGAGTTTTTATCTGAAGCCCCCGACATGGTGGAAATAAAAGACCGGGCTTCCGCACTTGAAAAGGCCGTTCGCGACTTCCGTTTGTCATTTGGTGTTGCCGAACGCCGCGGCTCATGGGATGAAATTGCAGAAGAAGGAAAAGTCGAAAGTGCCATTGAAGAACTGCGCGGTGCACTGGAGCTGTTATTCGAACCGCTCGATACCGCATCGGTTCGCGGCAAAGGTCTCGAAAGCTGTCGCAGAAGATGCCTGGCGCATATCGAAAGCCTCGAAGCGTACACCGACCATCGCGATGAAGACTACATTCACTGGTTCGAAACCTACCGTACCGGTTTCAGCCTGAATTTAACACCGCAAAACGTTGCCAAGCCTTTCTCGGCAGCGCTTGGGCAACTGAACTGTTCGTGGGTGTTTACCTCGGCAACGCTTGCGGTTAACGGCAGCTTCGAACACTTTCAAACACAGCTTGGCATAGAAGACTGTAACGAAATACAAGTCGACAGTCCGTTCGACTACAAGAAGAATGCAATGCTGTACCTTCCGACAGACGTACCGCTGCCGAACGACCCCGGTTTCGACGCTGCAGTATTGCGCGTGGTACTGGAAGTGACTGCCGCCAGTGAAGGCAGAGCGTTTGTGTTGTTTACCAGTCACCGTGCGCTGGAGCTTGCGGCCACAGAACTTCGTCGCAGCAGCCGGTTTCCTGTGCTGGTGCAGGGGCAAATGCCCAAGCGCGAACTGGTCGATGCGTTTCAGTCTATGGGTAATGCGATACTGCTTGGTACCGCCAGTTTCTGGGAAGGTGTTGATGTACGAGGCAGTGCGTTGTCGTGCGTTGTTATAGACAAGCTGCCATTTGCATCTCCCGGTGACCCGGTGCTGCAGGCGCGCATTCGAGGCATGCGTAATAACGGGGTTAACCCGTTTGTGGAATATCAATTACCCAAAGCCGTGCTCATGCTAAAGCAGGGCGTTGGGCGCCTGATACGCGATGTTAGTGACCGCGGTGTACTGGTGATTTGCGATCCGCGCTTAAAAACCAAAGAATACGGCAGTACTTTTATCAACAGTTTACCCGGCATGCGTATAGTGCAAAAACAAATCAGTGTTGGAAACTTTTTTAAAGCCGAGACAGAAGAAGAGTAACAACGTGTTAGTCAACATGATGGTCGCTAATTCGAACTTGAGCGTCGAACCATACTTAAAAAGTAGAAATTCAACATTCCGTTGCGCTGTAGCAAACGCGAGAACGCAAGCTTGAATATTGTTGCCATCGATACCGCAACCGAAGCATTTTCAGTTGCCCTTCAATATAACAACGATAAAACCCTGCATCGCTACAGCATTGAACCGCGTATGCATGCAAAGTTGTTATTACCCGCACTGGACGAACTGTTTGCAGAAGCCGGAATTGAGCGCTCGGATCTGAATGCAGTAGCTTTCGGTCGCGGTCCCGGTGCGTTCACCGGTGTTCGAATCGCAACTGCTGCATCGCAGGCCATAGCCATGGCATTTGAGCTGCCTCTGGCGCCGGTCTCCACGTTAGCTGCTATCGCGTTGCGGGCGCACCGCGAGCAGGGTGTAAACAACATTGCTGTTGCTATCGATGCCCGTATGGGAGAAGTGTACTGGGGGGCTTATCGCATCAACAACGGACTGCCTGAGCTGTACGGTCACGAACAAGTTTGCGCCCCGGGTGATGTGCCGGAGCTTGGCAGTGAATGGACAGCGGCCGGCACCGGATGGGATGTCTGGGCAGAACCACTGCAAAACGCCAGCGGTGCCACTATTGTCGATGCAGTGGCCGGTGAAATGCCGGCGCTTCCGCACGCGCTCGATATTTTGCAGATCGGACGCTCCATAATCGAGCAGGGCGCAGGAGTAGATGCTGCCGAAGCGCTGCCGGTTTATCTGCGAGACAACGTAGCAAAAACAGAAGCACAAAGAAAAACAGCGAAATAACTGAACGAGGGCCGGAGGAAAAATGTCGAACGCAATACTAAACAACAGCCAGGTACAGTCATTCGAAAAAGACGGTGTTGTTCTGATTAAAGGCGTGTTTAAAGACTGGGTCGAAACGCTTCGCAGTGGAATCGACAGCAATATGCAGTCACCCGGCCCGTATGGAAAAAACTACACCAAAGAAGGTGCGGGCGGTCAGTTTTTCGGTGACTACTGCAACTGGCAACGCATTGGTGAGTACCGCGACTTTCTGTTTAACTCACCTGCAGCACAGGTTTGTGCTGAACTGGTGCAATCTGAAACTGTAAAAATATTTCATGAACACGTACTGGTGAAAGAACCGGGCACCACACAAAAAACACCATGGCATCATGATCAGCCGTACTATTGCGTAGAAGGCAGCCAACTGTGCAGCTTATGGATCCCGCTCAATCACGTAGCAAAGTCCGTATGTCCTGAATTTATTGCCGGATCACACAAATGGGGCAAGCTGTTCCTGCCAACCAAGTTTTCCGGTATTCAATACGAGCGCGAAGGTGAGCAACTATCTGTTATGCCAGACATCGACAACACGCGTGATGAATACAACATTGTTTCGTGGGAC